>CAZQPN010000071.1:8907-9889 GCA_964595215.1 uncultured Rubrivivax sp.
CCAACGGCGCCGGCAAGACCACGCTGCTGCGCCTGCTGCACGGGGCCCTCGCGCCTCAGGCGGAGTCGGCCGCGCGCCAGCTTCACCAACCCGACGGCCGGCCGCCCGTCGCCGCGATGCTGTTCCAGCGCCCCTTCCTGCTCAACCTCTCGGTCGAGCGCAACGTGCGTCTGGCGCTGTGGCTGCGGGGCGTGCCGCGCGCCGAGCGGGCGGCACGATCAGGCCGCGTGCTCGACGGCGTCGGCCTGGCGTCGCTCGCCGGCCGGCCGGCACGCACCTTGTCCGGCGGACAGCAGCAGCGGCTGGCGCTGGCGCGCGCCTGGGCGCTGCAGCCCGACCTGCTGTTCCTCGACGAGCCGACCGCCAGCCTGGATCCGGGCGCGCGCCGCGAGGTGGAACAGCTGATCGCACGCCTGGCGGCCGACGGCGTGACGGTCGTGATGAGCACGCACAACCTCGGGCAGGCCAAGCGGCTGGCCACGCGCGTGCTCTACCTCGCACAGGGCCGGCTGCTCGTCGACCTGCCGACCGACCGCTTCTTCGACCCCGTCCGGCCGCCCGCGGCGGCCGCCGAATTCCTCAAAGGAGAACTTCCGTGGGCCTGACCTCCAGCCATCTGTCCGCCCGCCGGGCAGTCCTCTCGCATCACGCCGCACTGCTCGCCGGCGTCGCGCTGTCGATCGGCCTGGCCGTCGGCCCCGGCCCGGCCGCCGCGCAGGGGACCGGGCCGAGCATTTTGGTGGCGTCGACCACCTCGACCGAGCAGTCCGGCCTGTTCGGCCACCTGCTGCCGAAGTTCAAGCAGGCCACGGGCATCGACGTGCGCGTGGTCGCGGTCGGCACCGGGCAGGCACTGGACATCGGCCGCCGCGGCGACGCCGACATCGTCTTCGTGCACGACAAGGCCGCCGAGGAGAAGTTCGTCGACGGCGGCTTCGCGACCGCGCGCCAGGACGTCATGGTCAACGACTTCGTGCTCGTC
>CAZQPN010000072.1:0-9868 GCA_964595215.1 uncultured Rubrivivax sp.
TGCTGCGCATCGACGCCGTCGGCATCTGCGGCTCGGACATGCACGCCTGGCACGGTCACGACCCGCGCCGCAAGCCCGGCCTGGTGCTCGGCCACGAGTTCGCTGGCACCGTGCTCGAGAGCCGCGACCCGGTATGGCAGGAGGGCGCCCGCGTGACCGGCAACCCGCTCATCACCTGCGGCCACTGCGAGTACTGCGTGCAGGGACGCGACAACCTGTGCGCGCACCGCACGATGGTCGGCATGACGCGCCCCGGTGCCTTCGCCGAGCGCATGAGCATCCCCGGCCGCTGCCTGATCGCGCTGCCGGACGACCTGCCGGCCGAGCGCGCGGCCCTGACCGAGCCGGCCGCCACCGCGCTGCACGCGATCAACCTGTCGCTGAAGTGCCTGGCGCGCCCGCTGCCCGAGTGTCGCGTTCTGGTGCTGGGCGGCGGTGCGATCGGCATGCTGGCGGCGCTGCTGCTGCGCCATTACGGCGTCGACCAGCTGACGGTGGCCGAGGTCAATCCGCTGCGCCGCGCCTCGCTCGAGCGCCACGCCCGCTGCGCCACCTTCGACCCGCGCAGCGGCGCCGCCGACGACAGTGCCTTCGACTACGTCATCGACGCCGTCGGCAGCGCAGCCACGCGCAAGGCCGCGCTGGCCGCCGTCAAGCCCGGCGGCGTCGTGATGCACATCGGGCTGCAGGACTGGGCAAGCGAGATCGACATGCGCAAGCTGACGCTGGCCGAGATCACGCTGCTGGGCACCTACACCTACAGCACGGCCGACCTGCGCGCCACCGTCGCGGCGCTGGCGCGCGGCGTGTTCGGCGACCTGTCGTGGGTCGAGCGCCGCCCGCTGGCCGACGGTGCACAGGCCTTCGTCGACCTGCACGAAGGCCGCATCGCCAGCGCCAAGGTGGTGCTGGAGCCGACGACCTGAGCGCGCCGCCGGGGCAGGCGCGACGCAGCGCATCGGCGATGGCAGTGGCCACAGCGACGACCGCGATGCCGGCGACGATGCGCAGCCTCCACTTCGCCGGCGACCGCCAGGCGTCCATCGTCGAGCGTCCGTGGCCCGCACCCGCCGCAGGCGAGGTGCTGCTGCGCGTGCGCCGCACCGCGCTGTGCGGCAGCGACGGCAAGCTGTGGCAGCGCGGGGCGGACCATGTCCCGGGACACGAGATCTTCGGCCAGGTGGAGCAGCCCGGTCACGCGCTGCATGGCCGGCGCTGCGCGGTCTACATCCCTGTGCACTGCGGCGCCTGCGAGCGCTGCCTGGCCGGCCAGACCCACACCTGCGAGCGCGAGTCGACGCTCGTCGGCTGGAACCGCGACGGTGGCTATGCCGAGGCGCTCGCGGTGCCGGAGCGCTGCCTGCTGCCCGTGCCCGACGACATCCCGGACGACCTGGCGCCGCTGCTGCTCGACACCATCGGCACCGCGGCGCACGCGCTGCGCCTGGTGCGGCCGCTGCAGGCCGACCTGGCCACGCGGCGCGTGCTGATCACCGGCGCCGGGCCGGTCGGCCTGGGCGGGCTGATCGCGCTGCAGGACATGGGGGCGCGCGAGGTGCACGTCGCCGATCCGCGCCCGGCCCGCATGGCCCTGGCCGAGTCGCTCGGCGCCACGCCGTGGCCGGTCGGCGACCGCAGCCGCCGCTTCGACCTGGTGCTCGAGAGCAGCGGCAACCTGGCCGCGCGCGATCAGGGGCTGGAGGTGCTGGCGCCGCAGGGCGTGATGCTGTGGGTGGGCGAGAACGACGCGCCGTGGACGGTGCACGAGACCAAGCCGGTGCGGCGCAAGGACTTCTTCCTCGTGCGTTCCTTCTACTTTCCCAAGGGCGACCACGCGGAGAACATCGCGCTGCTGCGGCGCCACCGCGAGCGCTACGCCCGCCTGGTCGACCACGTGTTCCCGCTCGACGAGCTGCCGGCCGAGTTCGCGCGCTTCATGGCCGGCGAGCGCGTCAAGCCGCTGATGCGCGGCACCGTCTGAGGCCATGCCCGACGGGCGGCTGCTCTTCGTCGGCCAGGCCGTGCTCGACCAGGTGTTCGGCGTCGAGGCGCTGGAGGCCGGCGCCGGCAAGCACGTGGCGCGCTCGCACGCGGTGCGAGCCGGCGGGCTGGCGGTGGGCGCGGCGCTGGCGGCGATGCGCCTGCGCGACCCTTCGCGGCCGCGCGCGGTGGCGCTCGTCGGTGCCTGCGGGGACGACGCCGCCGGTGACGCCCTGCGCGCGACGCTGGCTTCGCTCGGGCTTGCGACGGAGGCGCTGAAGGTGGTGGCGCAGGCCCGCACCGGCGTCTCGGCGGTGCTCGTCGACGCCACCGGCGAGCGCCGCGTCGAGTCCTTCCGCGGCGACGCGCTGGCGCGCGCGCCGCTGCCACCGGCCACGCTGCTCGACGGCGCTGCCGGGTTGCAGGCCGACCCGCGCTGGCCCGACGGCGGCGCCTGGGCGCTGAACGAAGGCCGCCGACGCGGGCTGCTCACGCTGCTCGACGCCGAGCTGGCGCCGACCGCGGTGCTGCGCCGCCTGCTGCCGCTGGCCGGCTGGGCCGTGTTCTCGCGCGACGGCCTGCGCGCGTGGGCCGGCGATCCGCCCGCCGGCGACGCGGCCTCGGCCGCACCAGCGACATCGGCAGCGTCGTCCGCCTCGGTCGCGGCGGACGAAGTCGCCCGCCTGGAGGCGGCCGCCGCCGCCGCGCCCGGCACCGAGCTCGTCGTCACGCGCGGTGCCGAGGGCGCGCTGTGGCGCCGCCCCGACGGCACGCAGCACGCCCTGCCTGCCTTCCACGTGCCGGTGCGCGACACCAACGGCGCCGGCGACACCCTGCACGGCGCGCTGCTGCTCGGCCTGGCCGAGGGCCGCCCGCCCGCCGAGGCGCTGCGCCGAGCGATGGCCGCCGCGGCGCTGGCCTGCACCGGCGCGCCACCGACGCGCGCCGACCTCGACCGCTTCCTGGAGACTGCATGAACGACGACATCGCCACCGCCGGCAAACGCTGGCGCCTGCGCCGCCTGGCCGACGCCGACGGCTTCTTCGCGATGGTCGCGATCGACCAGCGCCCACCGATCTTCGCGACCCTGGCCCAGGCGGCCGGCACGACGCCCGAGCACGTGCCCTTCGCCGAGGTGCTGGCCGCCAAGCGCGTGCTCGCCGAGGCCTTCGCGCCCGCGGCGACGGCGATGCTGGTCGACCCGAACTGGGGCTACACGGCGGCAGCCGACCTGCTGAACCCCGCCGCCGGCCTGCTGCTGACGCTCGAGGACCACCGCACCACGCCCGACAGGCGCTCGAGCGCGATCGCCGACTGGAGCGTCGACAAGATCCGCGCGCTGGGCGGCGACGCCGTCAAGCTGCTGGCCTGGTACCACCCGCGCGCCGATGCCGCGGTGCGTGCGCACCAGCAGGACTTCGTGCAGCGCGTGGGCGAGGACTGTGCGCGCGCCGAGCTGCCCTTCGTGCTCGAGCTGCTGCTCTACCCCCTGGCCACCGACGACGCCGACGCCTACCGCGACGACCCGGCCAAGCAGGCCGACGAGGTGCTGGCCAGCGTGGAGACCTTCGCCGACGCGCGCTACCGGGTCGACCTCTTCAAGCTCGAGAGCCCGCTGCCGCCGGCGCAGGTGCCGGCGCCCGGCGCGGCCGGCGACGCCGCCTGTGCCGCCGCCTTCGCCGCCCTCGATCGCGCCTGCGACGGCCGGCCCTGGGTCATGCTGTCGGCCGGCGCCCGAGCCGAGGCCTTCGAGCGCGTCGTCGGCTACGCGGCGCGCGCCGGCGCGTCCGGCTTCCTGGCCGGACGCGCGCTGTGGGCCGACGGCCTGGCGCTGTGGCCCGACCGCGCCGCCATCGCCCGGCAACTCGCCAGCACCGGGCGCGCGCGCCTGGCGTCGCTGCACGCGCGGCTGCGCGCCGAGGGCCGTCCCTGGCAGCCGCGGCCTTGGACGCCGGCAGTGGCGCAGGAAGGCGACTTCGCGCGTGCACGCTGAGCCGCTGAGCGCTAGCCCTCCTATCATCGCCGCCATGCCCCATTGGATCGCCGTCGCGGACAGTTTTCACGCAGCCGTGGCCGTGCCGCGACCCGGTCACGCACGGTGAGCGGATTCGCCCTCGCGCTTCCCTGGCTGCCGGCGGCCTGGCTCGTCGCCCTCGGAGCGGGCGTCGTCCGCGGTTTCTCGGGTTTCGGCTTCTCGGCGCTGACGGTCGCCGGGCTGGCACTGTTCGTGCCGCCGTCCAGCGTGGTCCCGGCGGTGCTGGCGCTGGAGGTGCTGGCCAGCGTGACGCTGATGAAGGCCGCGCTGCGCGACGCCGATCGGCGCTGGCTGGCCTGGCTGCTGGGCGGCAACGCGCTGTTCATCCCGGTCGGCCTGGCGCTGCTGGCCTGGCTGCCGGAGCTGACGATGCGGCTGCTCGTCGGGTCGGTGCTGCTGGCCGGCGCGCTGGGCCTGTTGGTCGCCGGCGAGCGCAGCTGGCCGACGACCACCGCGCTGCGCGCCTTCACCGGCGCGGCGTCCGGGTTGATGAACGGCGTCACCGCCAGCGGCGGCGTGGCCGCAGCCATGCTGATGACGGCCGCGCGCGTGCCGCCGGTGGCGCTGCGCGGCACGATGATCAGCTTCCTGCTGTTCGCCGGCGTCTACGCGCTGGCCTGGGCCGCGGTCATGCCGACCGCAGCCGGCAGCGGGCTGCTGGGCGTGCACACGCTGCAGTGGATCGCGGTGCTGGCGCCGGCGATGATGGCCGGCATCTGGCTCGGCCGGCGCTCCTTCCACGGCGCCAGCGCGGACGTCTACCGGCGATTCGTGCTGTGGCTGCTGGTTGTGATCGCGGGTCTGGGCGTGCTGCGCGCGGGCTGGCAGATGCTGGCGGGCTGAACCGGACGGGCAATCCGCCGCGCAAGGCAGCCCGCGCTGCGCATGGAGTTGTTCGGCCCGTTGCCGACCTTTGCCAAGGTCCGCCGTCATGCACGACCAGCGTGCGGAGGTCGAGCGCGCCAGGGACGGCGGATGTTCTCGACTGGCAGCAAAGTATGAGCCACCGGTCGAGGACCGGCGGCGGGTGACACGGAGGGCAAGGGCACCCGCCGGCCTCGGCCCGCACGACGGTCGCACGCGCGCGGCCGTCAGCGCGCCGGCAGCAGCGACAGCGACAGCGGCGGCACGAAGGCGATCACCAGCCAGGCGATCACCAGGCCCACCAGGTACAGCATCGCGAAGCGCACCAGCTTCGAGTACGGGATGCCGGTCACGCCGCTGGCGACGAACAGGTTCAGGCCGAAGGGCGGCGTGATGAAGCCGATCGCCGCGCCGACCAGGAAGATAACGCTGAAGTGCACCGGGTCCACCCCGTGCGCGATCGCGATCGGCGCCAGGATGGGGGCGAAGATCACCGTCACCGGCAGGCTCTCGAGGATGCAGCCGGCGGCCATCACGATGGCCATGCACACCAGCAGCACGACGACCGGGCTGTCGCCGAACCAGGCGACGAAGGACGCCACCGCCTCGGCCGCGCCGAGCAGGCCGAAGACCTGCTGCATGACGATCGAGATCGCGATCATCGGCGCCAGCATGCCGGTGAGCTGGCCCGAGCGCATCAGGATGTCGGGCAGCTGGCGCCAGCCGATCTCGCGCGTCAGCAGCAGCCCGGCCACGAGGCAGAAGCCGACCGTGATGGCGGCCGCCTCGGTGGGCGAGAAGATGCCGGAGTAGATGCCGTAGATGACGATGAAGATGGCGACGAAGCCGAGATAGGCGCGCCCCGCCGTGCGCGCCACGCGCACCGGATCGAGCGCCGACACGGTGCCCCAGCCGAAGCGCCGCGCCGACCACCAGCACACCGTCTGCATCGCGATCACCATCAGCGCGCCGGGCAGGATGCCGGCGACGAAGAGGTCGGAGATGGACAGGTTCATCAGGAACCCGTAGACGATGAAGATGATCGACGGCGGGATGATGATGCCCACCGTGCCGCCGGCGGCGGCGGTGGCGGCGGCGAAGCGGGAGTCGTAGCCGTCCTTGACGAGCAGCGGGTGCATGATGCCGCCGATCGTCGCCGTGGTCGCCGAGTTCGACCCCGAGATGGCGGCGAACAGGCCGCATGAGCCGATGGTCGCCAGGCCCAGGCCGCCGCGCATCCAGCTCATGCAGGCGTGCGCGAAGTCCGCCAGCCGGCGCGCGATGCCGGCCGCGGCGATCAGGTCGCCGGTGAGGATGAACAGCGGCAGCGACAGCAGCCCGAAGAAGTTCAGCCCCTCGAACAGCGTCACGCCGACGTTGGCCAGCGTGAAGTCGATCACCATCGACACGCCGACGACCCAGAAGCCGATGACGAGGAAGATCGGCACGCCGATCAGGAACAGCAGGAGGACGCCGAACGAGATCGCGCCAATGAGCAGACCCTGGTCCATCGCGATGTCCTTTGCCCGTTCAGCGGCCGACGGCCTGGATGTCGACCAGGAAGGGCTCGCGCCGGCGCCAGCGGCCGATGTCGTCCCACAGATTCTGCAGCACGCGCACGATCAGCAGCGTCCAGGCCAGCGGGGTGGCGAGGTAGAACCACCACTGCATCACGTTGTCGGTGCCCTGCACGATGGCGAAGTTCATGTGCACGAGCTTCGTCTGCTCGACCGTGAAATAGATGACGATGGCGCCGAAGACGATCCACAGCAGCGCGTCCAGCCACATGCAGGCGAACTGCCATCGGTAGGGCAGGCGCAGCCGGACGTCGTTGAAGACCAGGTGGGTGCGCTTGCGCACGTTGTACGAGCAGCCGATCCAGGTCACCCACAGGAACAGGTAGATCGGGATCGACGAGCTCCACGGGATCTGCGTCTTCATCACGAAGCGCTCGAACACCGCGAAGACGATGATGGCCGCCATCGAGGAATAGGCGACGAGGATCATCGAGCGCTCGGCATTGCGGTCGAGCCAGCGCAGGAGGGCCATCAGATACGTCACGGGCGGGTCCTCGCGGGAGTCGGTGCGGGGCGGTGCGGGGTGGGCATGGATGCGGCGGGGGCGGCCCCACGGCCGCCGCCGCCGCAGCCCGCCTTCAGCGGCGGGCGATCGCGATCAGGCCTGCCACCAGCGGCGCGGCTTGACGTCCACCGCCGCCATCGTGGCCGGGATCTCGCGTGCGATGGTGTAGATCTCCTTGTAGACGTCGAGCCCGCCGGACATCTTGTTCAGGCGGTCGCGCCACTCCTCCCAGGGCTTGGCGTTGAACTCGGGCGAGCACATGCGCTCGGCCTTCTTCAGCTCGGCGTCGGACAGCGTGGCCACGCGCACGCCGGCCTTGGCGAACAGCGTGTCCGGCCCGGGGTTGGGCACGGCGCCGACGATCTCGACCAGCGCTCGCTCCTGCTCGCGCTGCGTGTACTGCTGCGCCGCGAACGAGGTCTCCAGCACGACGTCCTTCAGGTTCGCCGGCAGCTTGTTGAAGGTGGCGAAGTTCATCGCCGTGTGCTCGGTGCCGCAGAAGAAGCGCAGGTCCACCGCCTGCGACAGCACCGGCGTCATGTTGGCGTAGGCCGCCGCGCCCATCCAGGTCTCGGCGCCGTCGATCAGGCCCTGTTTGAGGCCGTCGAGCGTCTCCTCCCAGGCGATCGGCACCGGGTTGAGGTTCATCAGCTGCATCGCGATGCGGCCGAGCTGGGTGCCGGTGACGCGGTTCTTGGTGCCGGCGAGCTGGTCGATGCTGGTGACCGTGGGCTTGTCGGCGAACTTCTTGCCCATCATCAGCCCGCGCAGCTCGCAGTGGCTGTACAGGAACTGGATGTTGTGCAGCCGGCGCAGCGGCTCGCGCAGGATCTGCTCGCTCTTCGGGTGGTACAGGAAGTGGTGCTGCGCCGCCCGCGACGGGAACATGTAGGCGAAGTCCAGCACGTTGTAGTACGGCGCCGAGCCGGCCGAGTTCTGCGTGCTGGCGGTGAACAGGTCGACGATGCCCTGCTGCGTCTTCTTGACGCAGTCGAGCTGGTTGCAGATCGCGTTGGAGCCGATGAACTCGATCTTCAGCGCGCCGTTGCTGCGCTTCTCGAGCTCCTGCGCGAACCACAGCTGGCCCGACTCCTGGATCTTGAGGTTGTTCTCGTTGAAACCGGCGGCGCCGAACTTCAGCGTCATCAGCGGCGTGCCGCTGCGCGCCGCGGCGGTCTGCGCCGCCGCGCGGCCGACGCCCTCGAGCGTCAGCGGGCCGGCCATGCCGGCGACGGCGAACATCGTCGAGCTCAGGCCGTAGCGGCCGGCGATGCGCATGAAGCCGCGGCGGTCCAGGGGGGTTTGCTTGGCCATGTCGTGTCTCCTGTGATGGAACGCCGGTGCGGGTTGCCGGCAGGGGTGGGAAGGCGTCGTTGCGGGTCGGGGCGGGGGCAGCCGGTGCGTCGGGCCGACCCGCCGCCCGGCGTCGGGGCGAAGGTCGGGTCAGGCGCGGCGTGCGTCCTCCCGGATCATGTCCACCGCCTTCTCGGCCATCATGACGGCCGGGGCGTTGGTGTTGCCGGACACGAGCGTGGGCATGGCCGAGCAGTCGATGACGCGCAGACCCTGCACGCCGTGCACGCGCAGCCGGGCGTCGACCACCGCACCACGCGCCGGGTCCGGGCCCATCGCGCAGGTGCCGCTGGGGTGGAAGATGGTCGCGCCGTTGTTGCGGCAGAACTCGAGCAGCGCGTCGTCGTCGGCGTCCTGCGGGCCGGGCTTGACCTCGCGCTTCACGTAGGGCGCCATCGCCGGCGCGGCGGCGATCGCGCGCGCCGCCTTGATGCCGGCCACCGCGGTGCGGCGGTCGAGCTCGGCGGACAGGTAGTTCGGCTGCATCGACGGCGCCTCCAGCGGGTCGGCCGAGCGGATGTGCACGTGGCCGCGCGACTCGGGCCGCAGCTGGCAGACCGACATCGTGAAGCCGGAGAACGGGTGCACCTTGCCGCCGGCCATGTCGGCCGACAGCGTGGCGACGTGGAACTGGATGTCCGGCGAAGCCGCCTCGGGCAGCGCGCGCATGAAGCAGCCGCCCTGGTTGATGCCGACCGCCAGCGGCCCGGAGCGCGCGAACACGAACTGCAGCCCGATGCGCAGCTGGCCGAGCCAGGAGTTGAGCTGGTCGTTCGTCGTGATGGGCCTGGTGCAGTCGTAGATCAGGCGGATCTGCAGGTGGTCCTGCAGGTTCTCGCCGACGCCCGGCAGCGCGTGGCGCACCGCGACGCCGTGCCGCTGCAGCAGCGCCGCCGGCCCGATGCCCGACAGCTGCAGCAGCTGCGGCGACTGGATCGCGCCGGCGGCCAGCAGGACCTCGGCGCGCGCGGTGGCGCCCTTCTTCTGCCCGCCCTGCAGGTAGTCGACGCCCACGACGCGCCGCCCGTCGCCGTCGAAACGCAGCCCGGTGGCGCGCGCGTCGGTCTCGACGCGCAGGTTGGGCCGGCCGCGCGCCGGCTTCAGGTAGGCCTTGGCGGTGCTGCAGCGCCAGCCCTTCCAGGTCGTGAGCTGGTAGTAGCCGGCGCCCTCCTGGCGCGCGCCGTTGAAGTCCTCGGTGCGTGGCACGCCGCACTGCCCGGCGCCGGTGATGAAGGCCTCGATCAGCTCGTGCTGCGCTCCGATGTCGGACACCTTCAGCGGTCCGTCGCCGCCATGGAAGGCGCTCGCGCCGCGCTGGTTGGTCTCCGAACGCACGAAGTACGGCAGCACGTCGTCGAAGCTCCAGCCGGGGTTGCCCTGCGCCGCCCAGGCGTCGTAGTCCTCGCGCTGGCCGCGGATGTAGATCAGGCCGTTGATCGAGCTCGACCCGCCGAGCGTCTTGCCGCGCGGCCAGTAGATGCGCCGGCCGTTCATGTTCGGATCGGGGTCGGTGTGGAAGCACCAGTTGACGCTCTCGCTCCACATCGTCTTGCC
>CAZQPN010000073.1:0-9639 GCA_964595215.1 uncultured Rubrivivax sp.
CCGCGCCCACTTCAGCGACTTGCCTTCACCCTCGCGCACCTCGACCGGCTTCCTAACGCGAAGGAAGCGCTTGGGCGCGTTCTGCAGCTCGATGCCGGCGCTCTGCAGCAGGAAGACGAAGCTCGCCGCCGAGCCGTCGAGGATGGGCACCTCCTCGCCAAGGATGTCGACGTAGAGGTTGTCCAGGCCCAGCCCGGCGCAGGCCGACATCAGATGCTCGATGGTCTGCACCTTGGGCGCGCCGGGGTCGCCGCCCGGGCTGATCGTCGAGGCCATGCGCGTGTCGCACACCGCGTAGGCGTTGACCGGAATGTCGACCGGCGTCGGCAGGTCGGTGCGGCGGAACACGACGCCGGTGTCCGGCGGCGCCGGGCGCAGCGTCAGCTCGACCTTCTGGCCGCCGTGCACGCCCACGCCGACGGCGCGCGTGATCGACTTCAGGGTGCGTTGGCGCAACATGGCCACGATTGTCCGGCAATTCGCGGCGCGGCGCGGCAGGCCGGCCATCGGCGCCGCCTATCGCAGCGATCGCCGCGCCGATGGCCGCGCGGCACCGTGGGCGACACCCCGGCCCCTACACTGGCAGCGTCTGCGGGCCGCCGCCCACGGACGTCCGTGCAGCGCCGCGCAGGTGCGCATGCACGGACGCATGCCCGCTTCACCGCTCCTGCCTTCTGCCCCATCCGCCATGAACGCCCCCACCGAACTGCGCCGCCGCGAAGACATCCCCGCCGAGTACCGCTGGGACTTCAGCCCCATCTTCGAGAGCTGGAACGCGTGGGAGGCGGCGCTGACCGACATGGAGGCCCGGATGCATGCCTTCGCCGCGCGCAAGGGCTCGCTGGCGGGCGGCGCGGACAAGGTGCTCGAGGCCTACCGCGCGTTCGACGAGATCGGCCGCCTGCAGTACCTGGTCTATCGCTACCCTCAGTTGCAGCGCGACGTCGACACCCACGACCAGACCATCGCCGGCCACTACCAGCGCGTCGGGACGGTGTTCGCGAAGTTCGGCACCGCCACCGCCTGGTTCACGCCCGAGCTGCTGACCATTCCCGAGGCGACGATGCGCGAGTGGATCGAGACCACGCCGGCGCTCGCGCCCTACCGTTTCCCCATCCTCGACACCTACCGCAAGCAGGCCCACGTGCTGGACGAAGCGGGCGAGCGGCTGCTGTCGCTGGCCGGGCCGTTCAACCGCACGCCGGTGGCGGCCTTCCAGGAGCTGTCGACCACCGACATCCGCTTCCCGACGGTCACGCTGGCCGACGGCAGCGCCGTCAAGCTCACGCCCGGCGCCTACCACGCGCTGCTGGAACGCGCACCGCTGCAGGCGGACCGGGCCAAGGCCGCCGAGGCCTATCTGGGCACCTACGCACAGAGCGTGCACACCTACGCCGCGCTGTACCACGGTGTGCTGCAGCGCGACTGGTTCCTCGCGCAGGCGCGGCGCTTCGACACCACGCTGGAGGCCGCGCTCGACGACGATGCCATCCCGGCCGCGGTCGTCGAGACGCTGGTGCAGGCCACGCGCGCCGGCACCGCGCCGCTGCAGCGCTATCTGCGGCTGCGCCAGCGCCTGCTCGGGCTCGAGACCTACCACCTCTACGACGGCTTCGTGCCGCTGCTGCGCAGCGACAAGACCTACCCCTACGAGACGGCGCGCGAGCTGGCGCTGGCCGCCGTGGCGCCGCTGGGCGAGGACTACGTGGCGCGCTACCGGCGCTTCGTTGCCGGCGGCCGCATCGACGTCTACGAGAGCGAAGGCAAGAGGAGCGGCGCCTACAGCGCCGGCGTCTACGGCGTCGGTCCCTACCAGCTGCTGAACTACAACGACACGCTGGACGCCGTCTTCACCTTCGCGCACGAGGGCGGCCACGCGATGCACACCGTGCTGTCCGACGAGCACCAGCCCTTCGTCACCTCGGGCTACACGATCTTCGTCGCCGAGGTGGCGTCGACGACCAACGAGCGCTTCCTGCTCGAGCACCTGCTGGCCAGGACCGACGACCCGCGCGAGCGCTTCCTGCTGCTGCAGCACGCGGTCGACCAGATCGTCGGCACCTTCTACACGCAGGTCATGTTCGCCGACTTCGAGTGGCAGGCGCACCGGCTCGTCGAACAGGGCGAGCCGATCACGACCGAGGTGCTCAACGGCATCTACGGCCGACTGCTGACCGACTGGTACGGCGACGCCGTGACGCTGGACCCTTGGTACGAGTGGACCTGGGCGCGCATCCCGCACTTCTACAACTCGCCCTACTACGTCTACCAGTACGCGACCTGCTTCGCCTCGTCGGCGCAGCTGTTCAAGGCCATGACGACCGGCGACGACGCCGCGCGCGCGGCCGCCACCCGGCGCTACCTGGACCTGCTCAAGAGCGGTGGCAACGACCACCCGATGACGCAGCTGAAGAAGGCCGGCGTCGACCTGACGCAGCCACAGACGGTGCAGGCGGTGATCGACCAGATGGACGAGCTCGTCGCGCGCATGGAGGCCGAGGCGGCCAAGCTGGGCTGACGCTGACGGGACGGCCCGTCACGGCCGTCGGCGCCAGGCCCGGCCGGCCTCAGCGGCGCGGCTGGTCGGCCAGCAGCTCGTCGGGTGCGCGCTTCAGCAGCTGCTTCAGCAGCGGCGGCTCGAAGTGTCGCTGCACCGTGATGGCGTAGAAGTGCTCGTGCAGGTCGGGGACGACCGCGTACTCCGTCAGACGGCCGGTTCGCAGCTCGTCCTGCACCACGACCGTCGGCAGCAGCGCGACGGCGCCGGCGTCGCGCGCGAGCAGCCGCAGCATCGCCATGTCGTCGACCTCGGCACGCACCCGGGGACGGATGCCGAGCTGCTCGCACCACAGGTCGAAGCCGGCGCGCATGTCGTGCTCGCGGCCGGGCAGCAGCAGCGGCTCGGTCGCCAGGTCCTGCGGCATTCGGAACGCCTTGCGCCGCTTCGGTCCGACGAGGCTGGCCGGCTGCCGCGCCACGCGGCGACAGCGCCAGGGCGCGTCAGCAGTGGCCGTCACCGCGCGGTTGGCCAGCACCAGGTCCAGCGAGTGCACGCGCAGCCGCGGCAGAAGCTCTCCCAGGCTCGCGGACTGCAGCACCAGCGACACGTCGTCACGCGCCAGCAGCGGGCGCAGGAAGTTCTCCTGGAAATTGCGTGACAGCGTGGCCACGGCGCCGATGCGCAGCACCTGGCGCTCGGCGCGCCGGCCGTCCCTCAGCAGCGCCAACAGCTCCTGGCCGGCGCCGAAGATCGACTCCGCGTAGCCGAGCGCGACCTGGCCGGCCTCGGTCAGCTTCAGCTGCCGCCCCGCGCGCTCGAACAAGGCCTGCCCGAGCTGGGCCTCGAGCAGCTTGATCTGCGCCGACAGCGCCGACTGCGACACGTGCAGCCGCTGCGCAGCGCGCGTCAGGTGGCCCTCCTTGGCGACGGCCCAGAAGTAGTGCAGGTGGTGGTAGTTCAGGCGCGCCATGTCCGCTGCTTGTTCGCTTAATGTGCATGAATTGTTTTCATCATTGAATTTTACAGATCCGTTCCCGGCAGGCACAGTCCGCCCCGTCCTGGTTCACCGCCCGCCGCTATGTCCGCTCCCGCCCTCTGGATGCCCGCTGCCGCCGCCGTGCCGTTGCTGTTCGCCGCCGCCGCCGTCGTCGCGTTCGGGCGGCGCGGCAGGGCGGCGGCGCCCGCCTGGCGCGTCGTCGAGACCGCAGCCGCCGGCGCGCTGCTCGCCGCCGTCGCGATGCTCGCGGCCGTCGCGACGCACGGCGCCGGCCACGCCTGGGGCCTGCGGGCGGACCTGCCGGGCGCGCTGGTCGCCACGCTGGTGGCGTTCATCGGCTGGGTGATCGCGCGCACCATGCGCACCGCCCTCGCGGGGGAGCCGGACGCCGGGCGCGCGGCCGGCTGGCTGGGGGCGACGCTGGCGGCGGTGTCGGTCGTCGTCGTGAGCGACCACCTGGCGGTGCTGACCGCCGCCTGGATGGGCGCCAGCCTGGCCCTGCACCGGTTGCTGCTCTTCTACGGCGACCGTCCGTCGGCACGGGTCGCCGCGCACAAGAAGGTCCTGTTCAGCCGCCTGGCGGACCTCGCGATGGCGGCCGGCGTGGCGCTGCTCGGCACGGCCTTCGGCACGCTGTCGATCGGCGCGCTGCTGGCGCAGGCAGGCGCCGCACCCGGTCTGCCGCCGATGGCCCAGGCCGGCACGATGCTGCTGGTGGTGGCCGCGCTGCTCAAGTGCGCACAGCTGCCCTTCCACGGCTGGCTGATCCAGGTCATGGAGGCGCCGACGCCGGTGTCGGCGCTGCTGCACGCCGGCGTCGTCAACCTGGGCGGCTTCGTGCTGATCCGGCTGCACCCGTTGCTGGCCGAGACACCGGCAGCGTTGGTGCTGCTGGGGCTGGCCGGCGCGGCGACGGCGGTGCTGGCCGCGCTCGTCATGACGACGCGCATCAGCATCAAGGTCGCGCTGGCCTGGTCGACCGCCGCCCAGATGGGCTTCATGCTGGTGCAGATTGCGCTCGGCCTGCCCGAGATGGCGTTGCTGCACCTGCTCGCGCACTCTCTGTACAAGGCGCACGCCTTCCTCGCCGCCGGTGGGGTGGTGCGCCGCCAGCAGCTGCGCCAGCTCGCCCCGGCGCCGGTGCCGACGACGGCGGCGCGCTGGGTGGCGGCGGCCATCGGCGGTCTGCCGCTGACGGCCGCCGCCGGCTGGCTGTGGGGTGCGTCGGCCACCGACCAGCCGGCCCTGTGGCTGACCGCCGCGATCGTCGCGCTCGCGCTGGTGCCGCTCTGGCTGGGCGCACCGGTGGCCGGCGGCGGCGTGCGCGCCGCCGTGCGCTGGACGGCACTTGCCGCGCTGCCGCTGGCCTACTTCGGGCTGCACGCCGCGATGGCGGCCGTGACGGGGACACCGGCGACGGCCACGCCGCCGGTCGCGCTGATCGGCGGCGTGGCGCTCGCCTTTGCCGGCCTCTATGTCTTGCAGGCGGCGCTGTCGGTGGCGCCTCAGGGACGACTCGCGCGCCGCCTGTATCCCTGGTTCTACGGTGGCCTGTTCCTCGACGAGGCCGTCAGCCGCGCCGCCTTCCGCGTCTTCCCGCCGCATCCCGCCCCCGCCCGCCGGCCCAAGGCCTCTTCCACCATGCCCGGAGCCCACCCATGAACGCCCCCCTGCCGCCCTCGCTGGGGCGGACCCACGCCCTGGCCGACAGCGTGGCCGAGGCCTGCCGTCGCATCGCACCGACCTGGCCGCTGGACCGCCTGATCGCCGTCAACCCGCACTGGGGCTGGGTCGACCAGCCGATCGAGTGTGCCGCGGCGCACCTCGGCGCGCTCGGCGGCGGCACGCTGCTGTGGTCGCGCGATGGCGTGCGCGCCGAGTGGCGTGCCGGCCGACTGCGGCACGAGCACCTGGCCGCGGTGGCCGCGCGGCCCGGCGCGGCCTGGTCCGCCGACGCACTGGCAGCGCTGCTCGACGGCAACGTCGACACGCCGCCGCCCCCGCCGCTGGCCGGCGCGGCCGACCTGCGCGACGTCCGGCCCGACCCGTCGCGCGCACTTGGCTGGCGTGAGACCGTGGTGCACCAGACGAGCCAGCACTGCGCCGCCTGGTTCGACGCCGGCCAAGCCGGCTGGCACCTGGACCGACGCCCCGGCCTGCTCGGCAGCTGGCGGGGGCAGCTGGCCGAGGACCGCGGGCTCGCCTGGCGCCTCGGCCGACGCTGGCTGCGGGCGCGCCTGCAGGCACTGCCCGCGGAGCCGCTGGTGCTCATCGGTGCCGTGCTGGACACACTCGGCCTGCCGCCGGCCGGACGCACGGCCTACCTCACGTCACGCCTGCTCGGGCTGCGCGGCTGGGCGGCCTGGTGCGCGCACGAGCGCTGGCAGGCGCGGCTGCGCGGCGGCGACGACGACGTGCTGGTCGAACTGCTCGCCGTCCTCGTGGCCTGGGAAGGGCTGCTGGCCGAGGACGCCGCGCCCGGCACGCTGCCCACGGGCTGGGCCGAGCGCTGGGCAGCGGCGGACACCGCCGCGCGCCGGCAGGCCGAGGCGCTCAGCGCCGACTGGGCGCTGCAGGCTGCGCTGGAGGAGGCCTATCGCGCGCCGCTGTGCGCGGCGCTGCGGCGTGCGCCACCGGCGCCGCCGCCCGCAGCAGCGGCGCAGGCGGTCTTCTGCATCGACGTCCGCTCGGAGCGGCTGCGGCGCGCGCTGGAGGCGGTCGACCCGGCCGTGCACACGCGCGGCTTCGCCGGCTTCTTCGGTCTGCCGGTCGCCTACACGCCGCTCGGCAGCGCGCTGGCACGGCCACAGCTGCCAGGGCTGCTGGCGCCGGCTGCCACGGTGGTCGACGCCGTCGTCGCGTCGCCGGACGGTGCGACCACGTCCGGAGCCGCTGGCGGCCACCCGATCGCAGACACGGAGCGCGACGATGTCGGCGCCGCGCTTGGTCAGCTGCTGGCGGCGCGCCGCCGGGCCCGGCTCGGCTGGCGGCAGCGCTGGGACGCGATGCGCAGCACCGCCGGATCGGGCTTCAGCTTCGTCGAGACCTGTGGCCTGCTGTACGCGCACCAGCTGGCGCGCGGCAGCTGGCCCGGGCAGGCGGCCGACGCACCGTGGGACCGCGAGGGCCTGCCGGAGGGCGCCGCGCTGCGCCCGACGCTGGCGGGCATCGACGCCAGCGCCGGCGCCGAGATGGCGCACGGCATCCTGGGCGCCATGGGCTTGACCGGCGGCTTCGCGCCGATCGTGCTGCTGGTCGGCCACGGCAGCCGCAGCGCCAACAACCCGCATGCGGCGAGCCTGGACTGCGGGGCCTGTGGCGGGCAGACCGGCGAGGTCAACGCGCGCGCGCTGGCCGGCCTGCTGAACGACCCGCCGGTGCGCCACGCGCTGGCGGTGCGCGGCGTCGCCATCCCCGAGGCCACCTGTTTCGTGCCGGCACTGCACGACACCATGACCGACGAGGTGCAGCTGTTCGACATCGACGTCGTGCCGCCCGCGCTGCAGCCGGTGCTGAAGCGCCTGCGCGACGCGCTGGCGGCCGCTGGCGCGCGCGTGCGGCGCGAGCGCGCACCGGCGCTCGGCCTGTCTGCGCTGGGCGACGATGCGCTCGCGGACTCGCTGCGCCGGCGCGCCAACGACTGGGCCCAGGTGCGGCCCGAGTGGGGGCTGGCCGACAACGCGGCCTTCGTCGTCGCGCCGCGCGCGCGCACGCGCGGTCTGGATCTCGGTGGCCGCTGCTTCCTGCACGACTACGACTGGCACGCCGACGACGGCGGCCGCGTGCTCGAGCTGATCATGACGGCACCGATGATCGTCACGCACTGGATCAACGCCCAGTACCACGCGTCGACGGTCGACCCGCAGCACTGGGGCAGCGGCAGCAAGCTGCTGCACAACGTCGTCGGCGGCGGCATCGGCGTCTTCGAGGGCAACGGCGGCGACCTGCGCATCGGCCTGCCGTGGCAGTCGGTGCACGACGGCGAGCGGCTGCGTCACACGCCGCTGCGGCTGGCCGTCTTCATCGAGGCGCCGCGCGCGATGATCGACGCCGTGATCGGGCGCCACGAGACGGTGCGCCAACTCGTCGAGCACGGCTGGCTGGCCCTCTACGCGCTGGAGGGCGAGGCCGGCGCGGCACCGACGGTGCTGCGGCGCCGCCGCGCCGGCAGCTGGGTCGCGGCCTGAGCCCGGCTGGCGGCGGCGCATGAGAGCGCTCCGGTGTCCCCGCCGCATGCCGGGCCGTCCCCGGCATCGCGGTCGAGGCGACCGGGAGCGCCTTCCCCGTCGGGCCCAACCTCGGGATGACGCAGTGCCGGGTCTACGCGCTGCGTGACGCGTCCGACACGAGGCGCCCGCCCCCGCGCAGGCGGGGGGCGGGCGTCCTCAATCCGCCTGCTTGCGCAGGAAGGCCGGGATCTCGATCTCGTCCATGCCGTTGCTCGCCAGCGCCTCGACCTTGGCCGCCGCGGTGCGGCCACTGCGCCACACGCTCGGGGTGTTCATGCCGCTGTAGTCGTGCACCGGCGGCGCGGCCGGCGTGACCGGCTGGCCGGCCTGCGCGCCCTGCCCCTGCGCCACGGGCTGGTTGAGCACCGGGATGTTGTCGGTGCCGGTGCGCAGCACCGGCGTCTGCACCACCGACAGCGGCGCCGTGGCGCGGCGCGCCGCCGGGCTCAGGCCGGTGGCGATCACGGTCACGCGCAGGTGGTCACCGAGGCTTTCGTCGTAGGCCGCGCCGAAGATGATGTGCGCGTCGTCGGCGGCGTAGCGGCGGATGCAGTTCATCGCCGTCTGGCTTTCCTTCAGCTTGAAGTTGCCGCGGCTGGCCGCGATGAGCACCAGCACGCCGCGCGCGCCGCTGAGGTCGATGCCCTCCAGCAGCGGGCAGGCCACCGCGGCCTCGGCGGCCTTGCTGGCGCGGTCCGGGCCGCTGGCGGTGGCGGTGCCCATCATCGCCTTGCCGGGCTCGCTCATGACCGTCTTGACGTCCTCGAAGTCGACGTTGACCTGGGCGTCCATGTGGATGATGTCGCTGATGCCGCCGACGGCGTTCTTCAGCACGTCGTTGGCGTGCGCGAAGGCCTGCTCCTGCGAGACGTCGTCGGGCAGCACCTCGAGCAGCTTCTCGTTGAGGACGACGATCAGGCTGTCGACGTTGGCCTCGAGCTCGGTCGTGCCGTGCTCGGCCTGCTTCATGCGGCGCGTGCCCTCGAACTCGAACGGCTTGGTGACGACGCCGACCGTCAGCACGCCCATCTCCTTGGCCACGCGCGCGATCACCGGCGCGGCGCCGGTGCCGGTGCCGCCGCCCATGCCGGCGGTGATGAAGACCATGTGCGCACCCTCGAGCGCCTCGCGGATGCGCGCCTCGGCCTCCTCGGCGGCCGCCTTGCCCTTGTCGGGCTTGCCGCCCGCGCCCAGGCCGTTGGCACCGAGCTGGATCAGGTTGTGCGCCTTGGCGCGGTTGAGCGCCTGGGCGTCGGTGTTGGCGCACAGGAACTCGACCCCCTGTACCCCTTGCGCGATCATGTACTCGACGGCGTTGCCGCCGCCGCCGCCGACGCCGATCACCTTGATCGTGGTGCCTTCGTCGAACGATTCGATCATTTCGATGGCCATGTGGACCTCCTTGAGTCGTTTGCAGTTGCCGTGGTTGCGTGGATGTGCGGAGCCTCGTGTCGACCCGCGGCGGGGGGTGGATGCGTGTCCATCACGGACTCCTTTCTCGTGGTGATCATCAGAAGTTGCCCAGGAACCAGTCCTTGGCGCGTCCCATCAGGGTCTTGACCGAGCCGGCCTGCGCCGCCGCCCGGTGGCCGCGCGAGCGCGCCAGCCGCGCCTCCTCGAGCAGGCCCATCACGGTCGCCGAGCGCGGGTTGGCCAGCATGTCCGACAGCGCGCCGCCGTAGGTCGGCAGGCCCTTGCGCACCGGCTTCAGGAAGATGTCCTCGCCGAGCTCGACCATGCCCGGCATCACCGCCGAGCCGCCGGTGAGCACGATGCCGCTGGACAGCAGCTCCTCGTAGCCGCTGTTGCGGATGACCTGATGCACCAGCGAGTAGATCTCCTCGACGCGCGGCTCGATCACGCCGGCCAGCGCCTGGCGGCTGAGCGTGCGCGGCGCGCGGTCGCCCAGGCCC
>CAZQPN010000074.1:0-9605 GCA_964595215.1 uncultured Rubrivivax sp.
CGCGCCCGCCGACCGGCGACGGCAGCCCGGCGATCCGCCTGCCGGCACCTCGGCGGCGCGCCGGCCGGCCGCTGCTGCAGGCGCTGGCGCAGCGCGCGTCGCAGCGCGCCTTCTCGCCCCGACCGCTGCCGCGGCGCGTGCTGGGCGAGTTGCTGTGGGCGGCCGCCGGCGTCAACCGGCCGGCGCTGCACGGACGGACCGCGCCGAGCGCGCTGAACGCGCAGGAGGTGGTCGTCTACGTCGCGATGGCGCAAGGCCTGTACCGCTACGACGCCGACACGCACGCACTGCAGCGCATCGTCGCCGCCGACGTGCGGCGCGTCACCGGCTACCAGGATTTCGTCGACAGCGCGCCGCTGGACCTGGTCTTCGTCGCCGACCACGGCCGCATGGGTCTGGTGCCGGCGGCGCAGCGCGAGCGCTTCGCCTTCGCCGCCGCCGGCGCGATGGCGCAGAACGTCTACCTGTATGCCGCCTCCGAGGGCCTGGCGGCGGTGCTGCGCGCCTGGCTGGACCGCACCGCGCTGGAGGCCGCGATGGGCCTCGGCGCCGACCAGCAGGTGCTGCTGGCGCAGACCGTCGGTTGGCCGGATGAGACGACGAAGCCGGACGCGCCGGCCGGCTGACCCGTTCGCGGCTGAGGCGTCAGGCGGCGAGGGCGTGCTGCTGACGCAGGCGCTGCAGCAGCACCGCCAGGTCGATCTGCCGCGTCAGCACGTCGCTCAGCGGAGGCCGACAGTACTCGCCCAGCCGGCCGAACGCGAACCAGCCGTAGCCGTCCATTTCCGGACGCGGCACACCGCTGCGCCGGCAGTCGAAGTGGCTGTCGCAGCTGAGGTCGGCCGGGTCGAGCCGGGGCAGCAGGGTGGCGAACAGGTGCAGGTCCTTGCGCGGGCGGAAGGGGCGGCGTCCGAGGTCGAGCAGCGTCGCCGGGTCCAGCCGCAGGCTGGTCTCCTCGCGCGTCTCGCGCAGCGCCGCGGTCAGCGGGGATTCGCCGGCATGCGCACCGCCCTTGGGCAGGTCCCAGTGGTCCTGCCCGGTCACGTGGCACAGCAGCAACTCGGCGGCGTCGTTCAGCACGACGACACCACAGCTGAGCTTGCGTGAAGTGAGCAGTTCCATCGGTTTCTCGCAGCGCGAAATGTGCAGCATGAAGCTGCATCGTGTCAGCCAAACGACAGAAAACCCGGCGCCGGCGGCCCCAATTCACGATTCGTGCCACAGTCGGCGGGGGCGCACCCGCCGTGCAGCCTCGCTTCGATGGCGTCGGCAGGGCCCGTGCCTGTTCGTGGGATAGTCGCTGCCGATGTGGACCTGGCCCTGGCGGCGGCGCCGACCGAACCCCGACCTGCCACCCGCCGTGGCGCAGCGCATGCGGGACTGGGAGGAATGGCGCCCGACCTCGCCGCGCGCCCGCACGGCGATCGGGCTCGTCGCCGTGGCGACGGCCATCGGCGTGCTGCTGGCGATGCTGCAGCCGCAACTGCGCCTGCTGCGCGCGCAGGGCGGCGCGGCGCCCGACCCGATGCCCGGCGCGCCCGCCGCGGCCGCCGATGGCTGCGGCGCACCGGGCGCCGCGGGCTGCCCGGGCGGCAAGCTCGATGTCTTCGTGGTGCCGGCCGAACCGGCACCGCGGCGCTGACGCGCCGGCGCTCGCCGCCCGGTCTCGATGCGCAACGACGCCTGCGCGCGCAGGCTGCCGTCGCGCGTGCCGCTACGGGCAGCGCGACAAGGGCAGTCTGAGCACCTCGCCCGCCGTCGCCGAGGTGCCGAAGTTCGTGATGTAGGCGGCGCCATCGTCGCCAATGGCCACGCCCGACGGGAAGAACAGACCGTCCAGCAGCAGCTCGGGCGCCGCGCTGCCGGCGCACTGGCGCTTCAGCCGCCCCAGGCCCAGACCGGGGCTCGGCGGGGGGAACGGCAGCCGCTGGCCGGCCGCCACCTCCAGCACGTAGAGCGCGCCGTCGGCGTCGAACGCGAGGTCCACGATGGCCGTGTAGCCGGCCACGGCCACGCTCACCCCCGAGCCGTCGCGCTCGATCCGCTGGACCTGGGCACCGCCGGCAAAGAACGGGAAGGACGTCAGCGTGCCCACGTACAAGGCACCGTCCGGTCCCTCGGCGACCGAGGTCGGCACCGACTCCCTGGCCCCGGGCGGCGGCGGTGGCAGCGCGAAGGTCCGGGTGCGGCCATTGGCCAGCACCTCCACCAATGAGTTGCCGCCGGCATCGGCGACGATGGTGCGCCCCGGCAACGGGGCCATGCCGTACGGGTTGCTGTCCGGCGCCCCGAGCGGGTTGGACGAGGCCTCGTGTCCTGCGACGTCGGCCACCGTTCGCCACTGGCCGGACGGCGTGACCTTCAGCAGCGTGCCGAGCATCTGCGCCTTGCCGCCGACGTTGCCCCGGATCGCCGGGTCGCCCCCCCAGCCCAGCAGCAGGTAGGCGTCGGCGCCGAGGAAGGCGACGTCGCTCGGGCCGCCTTCGACCAACCCGTTGGGCAACGCGAGCGAAGGCAGTCCGGACAGGACGCGCCGCAGCGAGCCGTCGCGCCGGACCACCGTCAGCGCCCCGGTCTCGCCGTAGCAGCGCTCGACCGCCGGGTTCGGCGGCGAGAAGGTGCACGGACCATCACCGCCCATCCCGGCTTCGACCACGTACAGGTCTCCGTTCGGGGCGAACGCCAGGCCGCGGGGGTTCATCAGCCCGGACACGATCGTGCTGGCCGGCCCGACATCGGCCGTCACCCCTGGGGCCGCGAGCGCGAGGCCGATCAGCAGGGCCGCGCCGGCCGTGGCGCGGCGCCCGGCAGCACGCGAACGGGGGCCGATCAGGTGGGGAATCGTCTTCACGTCCTTGTCTCCTTCGATCAGTCGGTGCGGGTTCCCGCGGCGGCCCGCGGTACCGGCGGCGGGAGCACGGCCGGCGAGCCGATTCTTCGGTCCGACGGCTCGGCGGACCATGCCCGTGGGATGACCGCCGTCTGACCGCTTGCTGACCGCTGGCGCTGCGGGATAGGCTTCGGCGCTCGGGCACGCAGCGAGCGGGCACTGGCCGTCGGCGATGCCCGGGACGGGGGGAGATGGCATGAGCAGGTCGCGCGAATACCGCTTCGACGGCTGGATGTTGTGCGCCGCCACGGGTGAGTTGTGCCGGGACGGGCGGCGACTGCGCCTGCAGCAGCACCCCGCCGTGATCCTCGAGGCGCTGTTGGCCAGCCCCGGTGAGCTCGTCAGCCGGGACGCGCTGATCGAGCGGCTGTGGCCGAAGGGCGTCGTGGAGTTCGACACGGCCTTGAACACCGCGGTGCACCGGTTGCGCGTGGCGCTGGGTGACAGCGCCGACGCGCCACGCTACATCGAGACCATCCCGCGACGCGGCTACCGCTTCGTCGGCCAGCTGGAGCAGCCCACCGCCGTGGCGGGAGCGGGAGCGGCAGCCCGAGAGAGGGCGGGGGCGGATGTCGACGTCGGCGGCCGGTGGATGCATGGGCGCCGACACCGCTTCGGCTGGCTGACCCTGTCCCTGGGGACGGCGGCGGTGGCCGTGGCCGTCTGGCTCGGTGGCCAGCGTGACCCCCCGCCGCAGACAGCGCAGGCGGCGCCGGCGATGCCCGTGCACGCGCTCGAGCCGCTCGCACGCGCCGACTTCCTGTTCCAGCGGCGTTCGCCAGGCGACCTCGAGCGTGCCCAGCGCGAATACGAGGCGGCGCTGGCGATCGACGCCGGGCTGGCGCCGGCGTGGGCCGGGCTGGCGGGGGTGCACTGGGTCCGCACCATCGTTGGCGCGATGCCCCCCGACGAAGGCCTGGCGCGCGTGCAGGACGCCGCCCGGCGCGCGCTGGCGCTCGACCCCGGGCTGGCCGACGCTCACCTGCGGTTGCACAACTACCTGCAGGCCGTGGGCCAGACGTCACTGGCCGACGAGCACCTGCGCAAGGCGCTGGCACTCGCCCCCGACAGCGCGTCCACGCTCGGCATGGCCGCGAGCCTGGCGGCCCGCGACGGACGGTGGGACGAGGCCATCGCACTGCAGCGACGGGCAGTCCGGGCGGCGCCACTGTCGGGCCTGGCCCGGCACAACCTGGCGTCGCTGCTGTTGCTGGCCGGCCAGGTGCCCGAGGCCGGGCATGAGCTGCGCCGGCTGCACGACACCGTGCCGCCCACCGACGCGTCGCGCGAACTGGAGGCCATGGTGTCGGTGCTGGAGCGTCGCTGCGACGCGGCCCTGGCGCTGGCCGGCGACCTGAGCCCCCCGGCCGCACGCGACCAGGTCCGCGCGCTGGCGTTGCACTGCCTGGGCCGCACGGTCGCGGCCGACGAGGCCTTGCAGACGCTCATCCGCGCGCATGGGGACGGCGACCCCCTGCGCATCGCGGAGACCCTGGCCTTTCGCGGCGAGGCGGACGCGGCGTTCCACTGGCTGAACCGGGGACTGACTGCGATCGCGCCGGGCACGCCACCGTGGCTGAAACCGGTCGAGCGACGCGCCTGGATGATGCGGCAGTCACCCCTGCTGTCCGCGCTGCGGTCCGACCCGCGCTGGTCGGCCTGGCTGGACGCGCTGCAGCTGGCCCACCGGGCCGCACGGCCCTCGGTGCGCGGCGGCTGAGCGACGGCTGTGGTGCGCCCGCACCCGCCGCCGCGACGCGCCGTCGTCAGGGCGCCAGGCCCAGCAGCTCGGCGCTGCGTCGCGGGTGGACCAGGTTCACGCGGCCGCGTCGGTCGGCGCCCTGCAGGATGGCGTCGCGCACCTGCGCCACCGTCGACGCCGGCGCAAGCGCGAACAGCTTGGCCGCCAGGTTGGCGACCTGCGGGCTGGCCATGCTGGTGCCGCTGAACTTCACGCGCTCGCCGCCCGGCAGCACGCTGTCGACTTCGAAGCCGTTGGCGTGCACGACCACCGTCTTGCCGAAGGTCGAGAAGCTGGTCTCCTCGCCCGCGGTGTCGACCGCGCCGACGGTGATCAGGTTGGGCAGCGTCAGGCCGGCCGGGATGTACTCCTCGAAGTCGGCGCTGTTGTCCTCGTTGCCGGAGCCGGCGACGAACAGGATCTCCGGCGCCGAGTCGATCGCCTCGCGCAGCGCATCGCGCTCGATC
Organism: uncultured Rubrivivax sp.; assembly: GCA_964595215.1. Lineage (GTDB taxonomy): Bacteria > Pseudomonadota > Gammaproteobacteria > Burkholderiales > Burkholderiaceae_C > Rubrivivax. The sequence goes on from CAZQPN010000074.1 coordinate 5,099, forward strand.
GCGAACAGCTCGCGCGCGATGCGCTGGCGCTCCCCGGCATTGGCGCCGACGTTGTGCCAGGCGAGGGCGCCTTCGTAGGCGCTGGCACCGTAGCGCCAGCTCATGTTGACGACGCGCACCCGGTTGGCCTTGAACGACTCGACGATCTCGCGGTAGGCGGCCGCGGTGCGGCGCGACTGCGCCTCGGTCGGCTTCATCGGCTCGCTGCGGTGGTCCCACAGCATGGTGGCCGTGTAGACGCGTGCGAACGGGTTGCCGGCGACCGCGATGCCGGCCACGTGGGTGCCGTGCGTGTACAGGCCGGTCAGCGACATCTCCTCGATGAAGGCCTTGGCCTTGTCGGCGGGCAGCGTCGAGACCACCTGCTTGAAGCGCCGCGCGTCCTCGGTGTCGAGCGCGGCGCGCAGGTCCATCGCGCCCTTGATCAGCGTCTTCAGCTCGGGCCAGCGCGGTGCGGCGTCGCCCAACGGGCGCAGCAGCGCGTCGGAGCGGCGCGCCTCTCGGTCGAAGGCGATGCCGCGCCCGGGCGCGGCCTTGAACAGCGCCAGGTCGACGCCCGAGTCCCAGATCGCGACGACGACCTCGGACGCCTTGGCGTCGGGCGCGATCGCGAACTGGCGCGGCGTCCAGACGTCCGGCCGGGCGCTGCGGTCGGCGTGGCGGTCGACGACGGCCTGCAGCCCGGCGACGATGGCGCCGCGCAGCGGCACGACGAGGTCGTTCTGCAGCCGCGCGCCGACGATGGTGCCGACGACGGACTCGGGCACGTCGAGCGACATGTTGCGCGCCATGACGTCGAGCTGCTGCTCGAACGCGCCGCGCGTCAGCTCGGGGTTGAGCACCTCGTACTGGCCCTTGGTCTGCTTGACGAGGTCCCCGGTCACGGCCCAGTCGAGCGCGCCGTAGCGCTCGCGCACGCGCGCCTCGACCCAGGCGGCGTCGTGGCCGCCGGCCTGCTGCTCGGCCAGGATGGCGGCCATCGTGCCGGTGGCGGCGCGCGGGCCGGGCTTGTCCTGCAACGCGCGCAGCCGCTCGACCAGCGCCGGCACCGCCGCCCAGTCGCCGCGGAACTGCGCCAGCGTCAGCAGCGCGACGACATAGCTGCGCTGGGTCGCGGCGTCGCGGATGTCGTAGCGCGCCAGGTCGGCGCGCAGGTTGGCCTCCAGCGTGTCGGCCAGCGCCTGCACGTCGGCGCGCGGCGCAGTCAGGTAGGCGCTGGGCAGCTTGCCAAGCTTGATCGTGCGCCGCGGCAGCTGGTCGGCCGAGGTGATCACCTCGCGCGCCGGCGCAGCGGCCACGTCGGCCGTCGCGGCCTGCGGATCCTCGGCGTGGGCCGGTGCGACGCCGGCGACGGCGCAGGCCAGCGCGAAGGCAAGGGCGGAGGGATGCGGGGGCATGGCGGGAGCTCCGGGTTCGCCCGCGATCGCGGGCACAGGGGTTGGGGCCGGCGGCGTGCACCGCCGAGGCCTCGCAGCGTAGCAACCCGGCCAACGGTCCGCCAAGCCCTGCGACCGGGCCCCGGATCGAAGGCATGAACGGCGCTGGCGCCGACATGAAGCGCCCCAGTCACGGGTCAGCTGAAGAACCTGGGCTTCGCGATCACCCCGACGGTGGTGCTGTCGCTCGACGTCAGCTTGCTGGACAAGGCCGGCCTGACGCTGCCGCAGCGGCGTCACGACAGCGGCACCGTCGAAGGTCCTGCCCACACGATGTCCGGCGAGCCGGGCGAGCAGATCGGCAAGGTGGCGCATGGCGCCCTGCTCGACCTGATGCTGCGCGCCGCGGCCGATGTCCGGGCCTGGGTGCGCACCTGCGGCGGCGGCCCGCTGTCGCTGTCGCCGGCACGACGCGCCACGCCGGGCCGGCGGGCGCCGCCGCGCCTCAGGTCGCCAGCACGTTCTTGAACTGCCACGGGTCGCTGTCGTCGATGTCCTCGTCGAACTGCGCCCAGCGCGTCGCGATCGGCGTCCAGTCGGTGTAGTGCGCCTCGACGGCGCCCAGGTAGGGGCGCTGCACCTGCAGGCAGAAGTCGTGGTCCATCTCGTCGGTCTCTACGATGCCGGCGCGCGGATGGCGCAGCGCCCAGGCCATGCCGGCGAGCACGGCCGAGGTCACCTGCAGCCCGGTGGCATTCTGGTACGGCGCGAGCGCGCGCGTGCGCTGGATCGTCAGCCGCGAGCCGTACCACAAGGCGTTCTTCGCGTGCCCGTACAGCAGCACGCCCAGGTCGTCGGCGCCGCGCACGATCTGGGTCTCGTCGAGGATCACCGCGTCGGCCGGCACGCGCCCGCTGCCCAGCGTCTCGTGCAGGCTCAGCACGGCGTCGTCGCAGGGGTGGTAGGCGTAGTGGCAGGTCGGGCGGAAGTCTGGCGCGTCGCCGCAGCCGACGCTGTAGTGGTCGGCGATCGAGATCGCCTCGTTGTGCGTGACCAGGAAGCCGTACTGCGGTCCGGCCGCCGGCGTCCAGGTGTGGACCTTGGTCAGGATCCCCGGCGTGTCAAGGTAGATCGCGGCGCGGCAGCCGTCCGGATGGCGGTGTCCGTTCGGCGGGAACCAGCGCTCGTGCGTGCCCCAGCCCAGCTCGGCCGGCTGGAAGGCCTCGGCGACGAAGCCCTCGACCGACCAGGTGTTGACGAAGGTGCCGATCGGCCGCGGCTCGTGGCGCGCCTGGGTGTCGCGCTCGGCGATGTGCACGCCCTTGACGCCGAGCGACTGCATCAGCGCCGCCCAGTCCGCGCGCTGCGCCGGCACCGACGCAGGCGCCTGGCCGAGGTCGCCGGCCAGCCGCAGCAGCGCCTCCTTCAGCAGCCACGACACCATGCCCGGGTTGGCGCCGCAGCAGCTCACCGCGGTCGGGCCGCCGGGCTGCGCCCGCGCCTCGGCGCGGACGGCCTCGCGCAGCGCGTAGTTGCTGCGCGCGCTCGGCGGCAGCGCATGGTCGAAGTAGAAGCCGGCCCAGGGCTCGACGACGGTGTCGATGTACAGCGCACCGAGTTCGCGGCACAGGCACATCAGGGCCAGCGACGAGGTGTCGACCGACAGGTGCACGCAGAAGCCGCCGCGAACCAGCAGCGGTGTCAGCACGTCGCGGAAATTGGCCTCGGTGACCGCGACCCGGTGGTGATGCACCCCGCGCTGCGCCAGGAAGGTGGCGTGCTCGTCCGAGGGCTCGACGACGTGGATGTCGCGCGGGTCGTAGGTGAAGTGGCGCTCGATCAGGGGCAACACGCCGCGACCGATCGAGCCGAAGCCGACGATGACGATCGCGCCGTCGATGTGGCCATGTGGGGGGTAGGCTGAACCCATGGGCTTTCCTTGAGGAGGGTTGCGACGTGCCGGGCCCGCGGGCATGCCGCAGCCGGCGGCCCCGGCACGTCGGCGCAGAAGGCGCCGGCCCGCCCGGGACGGGATCTGGCGACCTTACGGCAAGACGCCGCCCGGCCGACGTGCGGCGCGCCGTCGATCGCGCACGGCGCGGGTGCACACTGCAGGCCTTGCGTCCCACCCCCGTGATCCCGCTGGAGCCGCCATGACCGCCCGTGCCTTCGCCATCGCCGCCACGCTGCTGCTGCTGGCCGTCTTCACGCTGCTCAACTGGAGCGCCTTCCTGGCCCCGACGACGCTGTCGCTTGGCGTCGCCGAGGTGCAGGCGCCGCTCGGCCTCGTGATGCTCGGCGTCACGGCGGTGATCAGCGGCGTGTTCCTCGTCGTCATCCTGGTGCAGCAGGCCTCGGTGATCCTCGACTCGCGCCGCATGGCCAAGGACCTGCACGCGCAGCGCGAACTGGCCGACAAGGCCGAGGCGTCGCGCTTCACCGAGATGCGCAGCCACCTGGACGGCGAGATCGCCCGCCTCGAAGCGCAGGCGGCGGCGTCCACGCGCGAGCTGGGCGAGCGCCTGACGCGCGCCGAGGAAGCGATGGCCACGCGCGTCGACGACGCCGCGCGCACGCTGTCGGCCCACCTCGGCGAGATCGAGGACAAGCTCGACCGGGCGCTGCCCGGCACACGGACCTGATCCGGCGCGAGGCCGTCAGGGGCCTGTCCGCGCGCCTATACGCCCAGCCGGTCCCTCAGCTCGTACCACAACGCCCCCATCGCCGTCAGCGGCACGCGCAGCAGGCGGCCGCCGGGGAAGGGGTGGTGCGGCAGGCGCGCGAAGGCGTCGAAGCGTTCGGCCTGGCCGCGGATGGCTTCGCCCAGCACGCGGCCGATCAGGTGCGTGAAGGTCACGCCATGGCCCGAGCAGCCCTGCGAGTAGTAGATGTTGGGACTCAGGCGGCCGACCTGCGGCAGGCGCGACAGCGTGAGCAGGAAGTTGCCCGTCCAGCCGAACTCGATAGCAGCGTCGCGCAGTGCCGGGAAGGTCTTGAGCATCTGCGGCCGGACCAGCGCCTCGACCCGCGTCGGGTCGCGCGCGCCGTAGACCACGCCGCCGCCGTAGATCATGCGCTTGTCGGCCGACAGGCGGAAGTAGTCGAGCAGGAAGTTGTTGTCCTCGACGCAG
>CAZQPN010000075.1:0-9518 GCA_964595215.1 uncultured Rubrivivax sp.
CGTCGTGTCCTCGGCCAACATGGGCGCTGCTCCCGTCGTGCAGGGGTGGCGGGGCTGCCGGCCGGCGCCGACGCGCGGGGCGCGGCCGGGCCGGGTGGCGGGTCGGCGGCGCCGGTCGAGCTTTTCGCGCCGGCGGGGCTTCGCGTGTCGGCGGGCTTGTCCTCGCCGGCGCGCTTGGCGCCGGGCACGCCCTTGGCCGCCGCCGCGCGCGCCTCGAAGGCGCGGGCGATCTCCTCCTCGTCGGTCGCGTCCGAGCACATGCAGGCCGACCCCTTGCCGCGGTACTTCAACCGCGGCGCGTCATCGGCGACGGCGGGGCCGGCCGCCCAGACGCACAGCAGCGAGACCGCGACGAGCGCAGGCAGCCAGCGCAGCCGGGCCCGGCGGGAGGGGGATGGCAACGGGGGTGGTCGCGGCACGGGGGGTCCTTCGGGGTTGCGGGGGTCGCGCGCAAGCGTGCTCAGCGCGACGGCGCGCGCCGAACGCGCATCAGCTCGTACTGCGCATCGACCACCCGCTGCAGCGCCTGCCGCAGCAGCGGCACCGCCGCAGGCGGCAGGCGGTCGGCGCGCGCCAGGCTGTCGCGGAAGGTCCGCTCGTAGTGCTCGCCCGGCTTGACCACGATGCGCAACTCGACCTCCCAGTCCGGGCCGGGCGGCGCGTCGAACGGCAACGCGAAGCGCGCGCTCGCGCCGGCCGGGATGCGCGTGTCCTCGATCTCGCGCGTGATCGCGGTGTCGACGGTCCAGCCGATGACGCGCCGCCCGATCGGCCGCTCGACGCCCGTGGCGTCGAGGCGGACGAACTCCAGCTCGACCTTGGCCACCATGTAGGTCGGAAAGTGGTGGCCGGCACCGACGTTGCGCACCTCGGCGCGCGCCTCGTAGCGGCCCGCGTCGAGCGGCGCCACCTGCAGCTGCACGTCGATCGCGTCGCGCGTCGTCTGCGGGTCGTGGATGCCGCGCCACAGATGGCGCCGATCGGGCATGTGGCAGGACTGGCACGACCGCTCGGGTGCATGCGGGCTGGCCAGCCACTGGGCGTAGGTGTCCTCGTGCAGCTTGCCGGCGGTGCGTGGCCCGTCGTCCGGAAACTGGTGGCACTGGGCGCAGAAGCGGCTGTCGCCGAAGGCCGGGGTGCGCTCCGCGCCGCCGTGCACGAGCGCGTCGCCCTGGGTCGGCGTCGCATCCGGGCGCGCCGAGGGCCCGTAGCGACGATGCGTACGCACATGGCAGGCCGCGCAGACGAGCCCCTCGTGCGCCAGCCCGGCCTCGACATGGGCCGGCGGCGGCTGCGACGGTGCCGCCGGCCAGCCGTGCTCCATCGCCAGGAGCGCCTTCTGCTCGGCCAGTGGTGCGTGACAGCGCAGGCAGCGGTTGGCGCCCGCCTGGTCCATCAGCAGCAGCTGCCAGCGGATGCCCGGGCCCATCGCCCGCGCATGCAGGCTGTGCTGCCAGTCGTCGCGCTGCGCCGGGTGGCACTGTCCGCAGGACGCAGGCGACAAAGAGGCCTCCAGCGCAGAGTAGCTTGCCGGCGGCGCTCCTTGCGGCGCGATCGGATCCGACCAGTGCTGCGCGAGGAAGTCCTGCACCGACGGCGGCGGCGCCTCCGGGCGGCTGCACGCGGCAGCCCCCAGCACCGCCAGCGCAGCGAGCACGCGCGCCAGCGATCTCGGCCAGGACGGGTTGCACCTGGGTGTTCCTGCGGTGACGTTCGGCCCCGCCGGCAGCGGCATCGTCAGCCGCCGCAGGGATTGGAGGGCAGCCCGCCACCACCGTTGTCGGTGCTCTCACCCGTCTTGTAGCCGCGGTCGGCCTCGACGATGGCGCTCGTGCCCCAGGCGTAGGGGTCGGTGATCGTGCGCGGGGCGACGTTGGCGGTGCTCATCGCCGGGCGGAAGAACGACTTCAGGTCGGTCCGCCACGGCGAATTGACCGGCAGGATCGGGTTGCCCGTGCGGTCGGCGATGTGCGACAGCGAGTTCCACTCGACCATTGCCCCGTCGTAGAAGCGCGTCGGCTTGCCCAGGATCACCGCGCTGACGACCCCGGTGATCATGGCCCGGAAGGTCGTCTCGCAGTAGACGTAGACGGTATCGCCCTCCTGGTAACCGTTGCCGGCGCCCACGGGCGTGTAGCTGGCATCGATCAGGCCGATGCCGCTGGCGTCGACGTTGCCGGCCAGGTAGGACGCCAGCACCGACTTCGGCTTGTAGGCGTAACCTTTGCTGGCATCGAGCATGTGGGTGTACTGAAGCTGCAGCGTGCCCCACGGGTGCCCCTGGCGCGAGCCGCTGTTCTGGAAGGTCCACGCGTAGTTGTTGACATCGGCCGGGGCGCAGTAGGCGCTGGCACATCCCTGCTCGAGGCGTTCGGTGACCTGCCCCGCGCTGTACTGGCTGGCGCTGCGCGCATCCCAGATCAGGACGCCGTCGTCCTTCTTGTTGGCGTTGACCGACGGCACGACGGCCAGCAGATCCTCCACCGTCGCCTGCAGCGCGGTGTTGTCGACGAGGAGCTGCTTGACCGAGAAGCTGCCGTTGTCGGGCGGGGTGCTGGGGTTGGCCTGGAAGTCGCTCGCATCCAATCCGTTGCCATTGATCCACTGGTTGCCGCCATTGAGGATCGCCAGGTGCTCGCGCTCGACACCCCAGTAGCGCAGCGCGTACCAGATCCGGCCCTGGCTCATCGCGTTGGGGTTGCTGCCGGTGCCCATCGCGGCGACGATCATGTCGCGCGTCGGGTCGATCGCGTACTTCTTGAACAGCGCGTCCATCGCGGCGCCGTCGGGCACCATGCTGACGGTCTCGATGACGCCGTTGCTGCGCGTCTGCACCCACTCGCTGCCGGGCGAGAGGTAGGTGACGACGTTCACGCCGTCGGGCTTGACGTACTCGGCGCCGGCAGGCCCCTTGGCGACCTGCAGGATGACCAGCTTGCCGGTGACGCCCGCCGGGCGCTGGTTGGTCCAGTCGGCCATCCAGCGCTCGAGCGTCGCGCCAGAGATGACGCCGTTGACGTTGGCGCTGTAGTCGTCGGCCGAGACCTGCGCCAGCGCGGCGGCCGAGTTGACCCGGATCAGGCTCGCGGGCGAGGCCGTATCCTCGCTGTCGCCGCCGCCGCACCCGGTCAGCACGAGCGCCACGGCTGCACAGCCTGCCGCCAGTTGGGCGGGCTTGAATCGCATCTTCATCGGGTGTCCTCCGGACGGTGTGAATCCAGCGCGCTGCCGTGGCCTGTTCCGTCCACCGGCTGCGCGTCCTTGCCATGCCCGAGCGCGCCGGCGGCGCCCGCGGGCGACTTCAGCGCGACCGGCAACCAGCCCTGCTCGATGGCGTCGAGCACGGCGTCCGCCTGACCCGGCAGCGCGAGCCGCCGCACCTCGGCCCCGACGCGTTGCAGCGCCTGCGCCAGCGACGGCGCCGGTCCGGCGCCGCCCAGCGGCTCGATCAACAGGATGCGTCTGGGCATGTTCACAGGCAGTAGACGATGTCGCTGTCGATGAGCTGGCGCGCCAGCGCGTCCCACGAGGCATCGTCGCCGGCGGGCAGCGCCTGCACCGGCACGTCGCCGAACTCGAGCGCCTCGAGCTGCGTGGCGGCCGCCTCGTCGTCGGGCATCCCGCCCCAGACCGCGACGCGCAGCGCGGCGTCTGTCATCGTCAGGCCGACCGCCACGCGCAGCCCCTCGATGCGGTTGCCCATCGCGACGACCAGCATGCGTCGGGGTTCGCTCATCGGTCGGTTCTCCTGCGGTGCCCGCGGCTAGAGCACCAGCACGACGTCGGAGGCGTCGGCGAGCTTGGCGCCCTGGTACTGGCCGCCGATGACGACGGCGCCGGTCAGCGCCGACAGGTCGATCCCGTCCGGCGCGTGGTGGTCCATGCTGTGCTTGCAAGACGCCACGCTGCCCGGGTGGCTGCGCGCGTGGGCGGCGAAGGCCTCGTCGCGCAGCAGCAGCACGCCGGTGTCGGTGAGGAAGCAGCGCGCGCCCCAGCCGCGCGCGGCCGCGCCGGACAGCAGCGCCGTCGCGTGCGCCGCGTAGGCCCGGTCGGTGACGACGAGTCCGAACTGCATCGCGTCAGGCCTTGCGGATGGTCCAGGTGAACGAGCCCGCGCCCTCGACGCGGTCGACGATCTCGTTGCCGTCGGCGTCGCACATGGCCATGATCGACTCGCCCGACGAAGGGTTGTCGAACACCAGTGTCAGCTCGTCGCCGCCGGCGATCTTCTGCAGCGCCTTCTTGGTGTACATCTGCGGGTGCGGGCAGGCGTAGCCGCGCACGTCGAGCGTCCACTTGCCGTCGCCGGTCTGGTTGAAGGTCACGGCCATGGTCTGGCTCCTCCTGTTGCTGTCGTTTGCGGTGGCGGCGGCAGCGGTGCTACAGCGCCAGTTCGTCGCCACGTCGCGCGGCCTGCCGATCGACCCACCACGCGAAGACCTTGACCCCCACGAAGGCGCCTGCGGCCATGCCGAGCAGGAAGACCCAGCCACTGGGGTCGCCGTTGGTGACGGTGGCGAAGAAGGCGCCGATGTTGCAACCCATCGCGACGCGCGCGCCGATGCCCATCAGCGTGCCGCCGATGATCGCGAACAGCGCCGCCTCCAGGTTGGGCAGCTTCCACTTGAACTCGCGCCGCGCCAGCGCCATCATGGCCGCGCCGGCGATGATCCCGATCGACATGAAGCCGGGCGCGTTGAGCAGCGGGCTCGGCACGCCGTTGTCGAGGCCGAAGAACAGGTTGTCGCGCATCGGCACGCCGACGCGCTCGATCACCCACGCGCCCCACTGCGCCTCCTGCGTCGTGATGTACCAGTAGCCGGGGTCGAAGACGCTGTCTTGCATCGACAGCCCGGCTTGGTGGTTCATCGCCAGCAGCAACTCGCCGAAGTTGTCGACTCCGAAGTGCGCGCGCATCGCCCCGGTGGCCCAGACATGCGCGCCGGCCAGCACACCCAGCCCGGCACCCGCCAGCGCCGTGTTGCGCGACGCCGTGCACATCGCCCACAGGCCCGCCAGGTGCTGACCCGGCGTCGGCGCGGCGATCTTGGCGCGCCGCATGTGGCCGGGCCGGTAGTAGATCCAGTAGAGCAGGCCCAGGATGACCAGCACCGGCACGATCGCCACCAGCAGCGTGTTGACCACGACCGCCGTCACCGGCGAGTCGATGGCGCCCAGCCGCTCGGCCAACGTCGCAGCCTGCAGGTCCCAGACGTAGCCGGCGGTGAACTGGTCGAACCAGCCCTGCGTCACGCTGAGCTCGGCCGGCATGTCCTTGGCTTCGGCCGACGCCGTCCACGACGCCGGGACCAGGTGGTCGAGCCAGCCGCCGGCGGTGACGACCACCGCCTGCGAGAAGGAGATCGCGACCACGACCAGCATCGAGCCGACGTTGCCCTCGCCGGCCTTGTACAGCGAGCCCGACGCGCAGCCGCCAGTGAACACGATACCGAAGCCGAAGATGGCCGCGCCGATCAGCACGTGCCAGCCCATCGGGTTGGGGTGGAAGGCGCTGAAACCGGCCAGCGTGACGATGGCCGACACCAGCGCGTACAGCCCGACCGCGATCATCATCCCCACCGCCATTCGCGGCACGCGCACCGCGAACAGGTCGCGCACCGCCGCGGCCATGCAGAAGCGCCCGTACTGCAACAGCAGCCCGTAGCCGACGCCGAACCAGGCATACACGAGGATGTAACCCAGCCGCGCATCGGTCGCGAGGGCCCAGATCGACAACAGGACGCCGGCAACGAACAGGGCGACCGCCTTCATCGACCCCGCATGCCGGCCAGGGGCCACCGCCACCGGCACCGTCGTCGTGCTCATCGCCGTCCTCCCGGCCGGCGAAGGCTGCGCGCCTCGCGCGCGGCGCCCAGATCATGCATGCCAGATCCCCCTTCGCAGATAGACCCGCCAGCCGCTGCCGTGGCGCAGGGTCGCGAGGTGGGTGCTGCCCAACGACAAGGCCAGCGCCGGAAAGCTCTCCACCGCGGGCGCGTTGTCGCAGCGCACCTCGACCACCTCGCCGTCGTCGACCTTGCCCAATATCTTCATCACCAGCAACTGCGGACGCGGACACATCGCTCCCACGCAATCGACCGTATGCACGATCGGCGTGGGCCCCCAGCCTGGCAGGTCCACCACGGTGCTCGTCGGCGGCGCGGCGTCACGATCGTGACCGCGCAGCCTTGACCACCAGCCCAAGCCCTTCTTCACCGTCTTCGGACCTGCCATGACCGATCCTTTATTGCACGATGCATGCCACGCCAGATCCCGGCCTTTTCGACGCTTGGCCGCTGGAAAATGCAATCAGAGGTCGCGCGAGGCACGATGCCATGGCGTTTTGCAACGCGGCGGCGGGGTTGGGTTGCGCACGGCGTCGAGGGCATCGCCATGCCATCGGGCAGATGCAAGCGCGTACGCCTGGCTGCGCGTCCCGCCGCCGGGCCGCGGCGCCGCTCGGTCGCGTGCAACGTCGGGTGGCCGTGCCACCGCGCGACCTGCGATGGCACGACGTCGGCGGCGTCCGATCGAGCAGCCGTCGGCGGCGGCGCGCGCCGGGCTCAGACCTGCCGCCAGGGTAGCCCGTGCTTGCGCCAGCCGCCGAGATTGCCTCGGTGGTGTTCACCGTCGAGCTCGCCCTCGAAGCCTTGGAGCACGTTGGCAACGTTGGTGAAACCTTGCTTCTCCAGCTCGAGCCCGGCATCGACCGAGCGCTTGCCGCTGCGGCAGATCAGGATGATCGGCCGGTCCTTGCGCCCCGCCATGCGCAGCACCTCGTCGGCGAAGTTCGGGTTGAGCTCGAAGTCCGGCGCCGTATTCCACTCGATGTTGATCGCATCGACCGGATGCCCGACGTAGAAGAACTCGACTTCGGTGCGGCAGTCGATCAGCAGCGTGTTCGGGCTGCCCTGCAGGATCTCGTAGGCCTTGGTCGGGTGCAGGTTTTCCATCGTCGTGGCTCATTCGGGGCGGACACATTTTGCGCCGCCGGCGCCGCCGCAGCAACGACGGATTCGTCATGTGCTCATGCCCACCCGCTGGTGCACCGACGGCCGCACGCCGGCGTCGGTACCACCGCCGGCGCGCGTGCGCAGCGGCACGGCCCAGCCGATGACGCACGCCAGCGCCAGGCGCGTCTGAACACAGGTACGCCTGATGGCCGGCGCCAAGCCGGACAGTTCACCGTCGTCCCGCCAAGGCGACGACGACGTTGCCATGCGAGCGGGCCACACCGAGTGCGGACACCACCGGAGAGCATCTCTCGGCACGCAACTCGGGCGACAGCGCGAGGAACCGCTGCGGCAACTCGGGCGTGAAGCCCAGGACCATCTGCCGGTTTGCCTCCGGAGACCCCCGCGTACACCCTTCGCCACAGCGTGATCAGCGACCTCCTCCACGACGGGCTCGACCTTCTGACGGCGGCGCAAATCTCGGGGACGAGCGTCGCAATGATCGAGCGGCACTATGGTCACTTGCGGCAGGAGGCAGCGGCGAGTGCGCTTGCAAGGTTGGCGCTCTGACGCGCTGCTGATTGCCCGTTACTGAATGTGATCGTTCATGGCTACCTGGGCGTTGACCTCGGGGCGGTCTGGCTGGCTGTCGAACAGGACTTGCCGCCGCTGAGCGAAGCGGTGAATCGCGTGTTCACGCGTCTCGGCCCTCGGGGCTGATCCGAACGGCGGCTTGCCTGCAGAGCGGCCTGCCGCTGCTGGCCGACAGTCCCCGCTCCCAGGGGCGAAGGCCGAACGACCGCAAGCGCTGAGAGCTCCCCCTGTAGCACGCAGAAGCGGTATGTCGTCAGTCGACCTCGCGCAGAACGGATTCGCGCCGAGCCGGGGGCTGCCGGGCCCGGGCGGGAAGGCGCCTCAGGTCTTGTGCAGCGTCCGCCCACCGCCCAACGGCCAACGAAACAGGTTCAGCAGGTTGCCGGCCAGGATCAGGCCGACGCCCGTCGCCGTGAACAGGTCCAGCCGTTCAGAGTACGCCAGCCAACCCACCAGCGCGGTCAGCGGGACGCGCAGGAAGTCCATCGGCACGACGACCGTGGTGTCCGCATGCCGCATCGCGCTGGCAAAGCAGTAGTGTGAGTAGGTGCCGCAGAAGGCCACCACCAGCACCCAGCCCCAGACGGTCGCCGAGGGCCATTGCCAGACGACGAGCGCCGGGACGAGCCCGATCGCGCTTTGCACGACCAGCATCCAGAAGCTGATCGCCACCACCGCGTCGGTGCGGGTGAGCGATTTCACCAGCACGACCGAGACCGCGAACCCCAGCGCCGAGGCCAGCGCGATTAGCTGCCCGGCATCCACCTCGCCCGCGCCGGGCCGCACGATCACCGCCACGCCCACCACGCCCAGCAGCACGACGAACCACTTCCGGCCGCTCATGCGCTCGCCGAGAAAAAGCACCGCGAGGGCGGCCGACCAGATCGGCATCGTGAATTCGATCGACACCACCTGCGCGAGCGGAATCAGCGTCAGCGCCACGAACCAGCCGTACTGCGCGGCATAGTGGACCGCGTTGCGCAGCACATGCTGGGGCAGCCGCCCGGTCCGGACCGCGCGCAGGCCGCCGGCTGCGCGCACCAGCGGCCACAGCATCGCCATGCCCAGCGTGGAGCGCAGCAGCATGACCTGGAACACCGACAGCTCGCGCGTGGCCTCACGCCCCGCCACGGCGATCACGACCATCAGCGTCAGCCAGCCGGCCATCCAGCCCGCGGCACGGGCGATCAAGGCGTCGGGAGCGGTGAGCATCGCGCGGAGCGTAGCCGACAACGTGCCGCAGGGCAGCCGCCTGCACGTGCCGGCGGGCGACTGCCTGATTGTCGAGACGCGTTTCGTCGGCGCGCACCGCGTCGCGTTCCAGGGCGCGCCGGCGAGCGGCCGGGCCATCGATCTGCCGCTGGTCATCATCGTCGGCTTCCGCGGCGGCCTGATGTCCGGCGAGCGCTTCTACTACGACCGCGCCACGCTGCTGGCGCAGATCGGGGTCGGCTGGTGAGCACGCTGGGCGTGCTCGGCGCCAGCAACGTGGCCGGACGCGCCTTCGTGCCGTTGGCTGAGGCCGCCGGCCACGTCGTGCGCACCGAGCGCATCGATGTGCTTGACGCGGGCGCCCTGTCGCGCGCGCTGCACGGCGTGGACGCGGTGGTCAACCTCGCCAGCGCCATCCCGAGGCCGGGCGGGCCTGCGGCGCGCCGGGACTGGTCGCTCAAGGACTGCATCCGCCGCGCAGGCACGGCCAAGGTGCTGGCCGCCTGCCGCGACAACGGCGTGGCGCGACTGGTGCAGCAAAGCGTGGCCATGCTGCACCAGACGGCCGACGACCGGCCGCAGCACGAGGACGATGCGCTGTTCGCGGACTGGCGCCAGGCGCGCGCGGCGGCGGCGTGACGCCGTGCCGGCTGGCGCGATTTGGCCGAAGCCGCGGCGGCGCGATCCCGGGACCGCAGGCGACTTCGAGCCGGGCACGTCGGCCTGCGAGCGCCCCGTCCATCGAACGCGCCCGCAGCC
>CAZQPN010000076.1:0-6774 GCA_964595215.1 uncultured Rubrivivax sp.
TTCCGCGACGAGATCCTGCCCTACTACGCGGGCGACGACGCCGCCGCGCGCGACCTGGCCGCGAACGACTTCAAGTACTGGGAGCTGATGCGCCACGCCTGCGCCCAGGGCCTGAAGACCTTCGACTACGGCCGCAGCAAGGTCGGCACCGGGCCCTACGCCTTCAAGAAGAACTGGGGCTTCGAGCCGCAGCCGCTGCACTACGAGTACCGCCTGTACAAGCGCGACGCCGTGCCGCAGAACAACCCGGCCAACGCCAAGTACCGGCTGATGATCGAGGCCTGGCGGCGGCTGCCGCTGGGGGTGGCGAACTGGCTCGGGCCCTACGTGGTGAGAAGCCTCGGTTGAGGCCGGCGATGGCGCGCATCCTCTACCTCGTGCACCGCCTGCCGTACCCGCCCAACAAGGGCGACAAGGTGCGCTCGTACCACCTGCTGCGCCACCTGGCGGCGCGGCACGAGGTGCTGCTGGGCACCTTCGTCGACGACGCCGAGGACGAGCCGCACGTGGCGACCGTGCGCTCCTGGTGCGCCGACGTCAAGGCCGTGCGGCTGCACCCGCGGCGCGCCAAGGTCGCCAGCCTGACCGGCCTGGCCCGTGGCGAGCCGCTGACGCTGGCCTACTACCGCGACGCCGCGCTCGACGCCTGGGTCCGGGGCCTGCAGCGCGCCGGCGGCATCGACGCGGTGGTCGTGTTCTCGTCGTCGATGGTCCCGTACGCCGAGCGCTTCTTCGGCAGCGGCGTGCCGGTGCTGGTCGATTTCGTCGACCTCGACTCGGCCAAGTGGGCCGACTACGCCAAGGCGCACCGCTGGCCGCTGTCGTGGCTCTACGCGCGCGAGGGCCGCGAGCTGCTGGCCTACGAGCGCCGCGTCGCCGCGCGCGCCGACCGCAGCTTCTTCGTCACCGACAAGGAAGCCGCGCTGTTCCGCAGCCTGGCGCCCGAGGTCGGCGCCCGCGTCGGCGCCTTCGGCAACGGCGTCGACGCCGCGTTCTTCGCGCCCGATCCGTCGCGGCCGTCGCCCTTCGACGCCGGCGAGCAGCCCATCGTGTTCACCGGTGCGATGGACTACTGGCCGAACATCGACGCCGTCACCTGGTTCGCCGCCGAGATGCTGCCGGCCCTGCGCCGCCGCTGGCCGGCGGCGCGGCTGCACATCGTCGGCCGCCAGCCACCGCCGGCGGTACAGGCGCTGGCGGGCGACGCCGTGCACGTCACCGGCACGGTGCCCGACGTGCGGCCCTGGCTGCAGCACGCGGCCGTCGTCGTGGCGCCGCTGCGCCTCGCGCGCGGCATCCAGAACAAGGTGCTCGAGGCGATGGCGATGGCGCGGCCGGTGGTGGCCTCGGCCAGCTGTGCCGAGGTCATCGCCGCCTTGCCGGGCACGGAATTGCTGCCGGCGGCGACGGCGGACGACTTCGTGCGGGCCGTCGACGGCCTGCTGGACGACCCCGCGCGGGCCGACGCGGTCGGCGCCGCGGGCCGGCGGCGGGTGCTCGACGACTACAGCTGGGACGCCCGGCTTGCGCCGCTCGACCGCCACCTCGCGCCCACCGTCGACCGCGCCCCCGCGCTGGCGGCCTGACGGGCCGGCCGCACCGACGACCGCCGGGAACGACAGCCCCGCCCGCCACTCGAAACCCTTCGCCGCACCGCCCGACCCGCCCGCCAGACACCCCGATCCGGAATCCTTCGCATGAGCGCCATCCCCGCCGACGCCCTCCCCGCCGCCTCCCCCTGGCGCCGGGCGCTGCCCGCCGTGCTGGCGCTGGTCGCGGCCATCCTGTGGCTGTACCGCGACACCGGGCTGGCGATGTTCGACGTCTGGATGCGCTCGGACACCTTCGCCCACGGCGTCCTGGTCGCCCCCATCACGCTGTGGCTGATCTGGCGCCAGCGCGACCGGCTGGCGGCATTGACGCCGCGCGCGCAGCCCTGGGTGCTGCTGCCGATGGCCGGGGTGGCGCTGCTGTGGTTCGCGGCCGATCTGGTGGTCGTCAACGCGCCGGCGCAGTTCGCGCTCGTCGGCCTCTTGATCCTGGCGGTGCCGGCCGTGCTGGGCTGGCAGGTGACGCACGCCATCCTGTTCCCGCTGCTGTTCCTGCTGTTCGCGGTGCCCTTCGGCGAGTTCATGGTGCCGCCGATGATGGAGTGGACGGCCGACTTCGTCGTCTACGCGCTGCAGCTGACCGGCGTGCCGGTGCTGCGCGAGGGGCTGCAGTTCGTCATCCCGACCGGCAACTGGTCGGTCATCGACGAGTGCAGCGGCGTGCGCTACCTGATGGCCTCGTTCATGGTCGGCAGCCTGTTCGCCTACCTGAACTACCGCTCCTACAAGCGGCGCGCGGTGTTCATGGCGGTGGCGCTGGCCGCCCCCATCCTCGCCAACTGGGTGCGCGCCTACATCATCGTGATGCTCGGCCACCTGTCGGGCAACAAGATCGCCGCCGGCGTCGACCACATCCTGTACGGCTGGGTCTTCTTCGGCTTCGTGATCTTCGTGATGTTCATGGTCGGCATGCGCTGGGCGCAGCCGGAGGCGCCGGCACCGGCCGCGGGTGACCGGGGCGGCGATCCCGGCGCCGGCGCCATGCGCTCGCGCGCGATGGCCACGCTGGGCGCGGCGCTGGTGCTCGTCGCGCTGCCGCACGCGGCGGTGTCGGCGCTGCAGGTGGCCGACCGCAGTGCCGCCGCCGCCAGCGTGGCGCTGCCGGACCGCCTGGCCGGCGGCTGGGAGCCTGCCGCCGCGCCGATCGCCGACTGGACGCCGAACTTCGTCAACCCCTCGGCGCAGGTGCAGGGGGCCTACACCGGCCCGGCCGGCACGGTCGGCGTCTACGTCGCCTACTACCGGGCGCAGAACGCCGAGCGCAAGCTGGTCAACTCGCTCAACGGCCTCATCAGCATCAACGAGCGGGTCTGGCGCCAGCCCGCCACCGGCACGCACACGCTGCAGACGGCGCAAGGGCCGGTCACGCTGCGCCAGGCGCGGCTCGTCGGCCCGTCGGGCGTGCCCGGCCGCGGCCAGGCCGATCTGCAGGCCTGGCAGACCTACTGGGTCGACGGCCGCTTCATGACCCGCGACATCGACGCCAAGCTGGCCGGCGCCGCGTCGCGCGTGCAGGGGCGCGGCGACGACGGCGCGGTGCTGGTGCTCTACGCCGACGAGGGCTCGCCCGAGCGCTCGCGTGCCGCGCTGGACGCCTTCGCGCGCGACCACTGGGCCACGCTGACCACCGTGCTGGCCGAGGCGCGGGACGCCCGTTGACGCCCGGGGTGGCGAAGCCGACGGGAACCGCGGTGGCGCCGGACCGGCGCCCGCTGGTCCTGCACATCGTCCACCGCTTCGACACCGGCGGGCTGGAAAACGGCGTCGTCAACCTGATCAACCACCTGCCGCGCGACGCCTGGCGCCACATGGTGGTGGCGCTGACCGAGGTCACCGACTTCCGCCAGCGGCTGCGCCACGACGACGTCGAATGCGTCGCGCTGCACAAGCCGCCGGGGCAGGGCGCGAGGCTCTACCCGCGGCTGTACCGGCTGCTGCGCCAGCACCGCCCGGCCATCGTGCACACGCGCAACCTGGCGGCGCTGGAGATGCAGGCCGCCGCCTGGGCCGCGCGCGTGCCGCTGCGCATCCACGGCGAGCACGGGCGCGACGTCGAGGACCTGGACGGCACGAGCCGGAAGTACCAGCGCCTGCGGCGGCTCTACGCGCCCTTCGTGCACCGCTACATCGCCTTGTCGCAGGACCTGGCGGGCTACCTGACGCAGCGTGTCGGCATCGCCGCGTCGCGCGTCACGCAGATCTACAACGGCGTCGACGCCGAGCGATTCCACCCTGCAGCCGGGGGCCGACCCGAGCCGATCCCGGGCGCGCCCTTCACGGCGCCCGGCCACTGGCTGGTCGGCACCGTGGGCCGCATGCAGACCGTCAAGCACCAGACGCTGCTGGCGCGCGCCTTCGTGCGCGCGCTGGCGCTGGCGCCGGTGTTGCGCGAGCGGATGCGGCTGGTGATGGTCGGCGACGGCCCGCTGCGCGCCGAGTGCCAGGCCGTGCTGACCGACGCGGGTGTGGCCGACCTGGCCTGGCTGCCGGGCGAGCGCGCCGACGTGCCGGCGGTGATGCGCGGGCTGGACGCCTTCGTGCTGCCGTCGCTCGCCGAAGGCATCTCCAACACCGTCCTCGAGGCCATGGCCAGCGGCCTGCCGGTGCTGGCCACGGCGGTGGGCGGCAACCCCGAACTGATCGCCGACGGCCGCACCGGGCTGCTGGTGCCGACCGACGACGTCGACGCGATGGCGCAGGCGCTGCTGCAGCTCGCTGCCGACCCGGCGCGCGCCCAGGCGATGGGCCGGGCAGGGCGGGCGGAGGTGGAGCGGCGCTTCAGCCTGGACGCGATGGTGGACGCCTACCGGCGCGTGTACCACGGCGGGCTCGGACGGGCGTAGCTCTAGCTTGGGGTCAGGTCACTTGTTCCGCATTGCGGAACAAGTGACCTGACCCCGTCCGAAGTTCACACGAGCGCCGTGTACACTTTTGTCGTTTCATTCGCGCCGCAGAGGCGGACTGGAAGCCACGATGAAGAACATCACCCTCAGTGCCGACGAGCGCCTGATAGAAGCCGCTCGGGAGCGCGCGCGGGCCGAGCACACCACGCTCAACGAGCAGTTCCGCCGCTGGCTGGCCGATTACGCGCAGGCCCAGGAGCGCCTGCGGCGCGGCGAGGACGTGATGGCCCACCTGCGTGGCCGGCTGCAGGTGGGCCGCAAGCTCGACCGGGAAGCGATGAACGAGCGCTGAGAGGTCTTCGGTGCGCGCAGACACCTTCATCGATACCAACGTCTTCGTCTATCACCTCGACGCCACCGATCCGCGCAAGCACGCAATGGCCGGTGGCATCGTGAGCGATGCCTTGCGCACCGGAGGCGCCTGCATCAGCTACCAGGTCGCGCAGGAGTTCCTGAACGTCGCAACGACGAAGGCGCGGGTGCCGCTGACGATCGACGAGGCACACGCCTACCTGGATGCCGTCCTGGTGCCGCTCATGCAGGTCGGCGCGAGTGCCGATCTGTTCGCCCGCGCACTGGCCGTGCGCGCCCGTTGGCGATTCGGCTTCTACGACTCGCTCATCGTCGCCGCGGCGCTGGCAGCGGGCTGCACGAAGCTGCTCAGCGAAGATCTGCAGCACGGGCAGCGCATCGAATCGTTGACCATCATCGACCCGTTTCGCGATTGAGCCTCAGTTCGTGGGGTCAGGTCACCCGTTCCGCATCGCGGAACGGGTGACCTGACCCCACCGAGGGATCCTCTCAAGGCACCACCACCTCCACCCCCGGGTGCCGCTGCCGCAGCAGCCCCGCCAGCGTGCGCTTGGCATCGTCGTCGCCGTGCACCAGCCGCACCTGCCGCGGCTTCGTGTGCATGCGGCCGATGAAGTCGAGCAGGTTCTTCTGGTCGGCGTGGGCCGAGAACCCGCCGAGCGTGTGGATGCCGGCGCGGATGTCGATGCGCCGGCCGTCCAGCACCACGTACCCGCCGCGCGGGCCGTAGGTCTGGATCTCGCGCCCCGGCGTGCCGGCCGCCTGGTAGCCGCAGAACAGCACGTCGTGCCGCGGGTCGCCCAGCATCGCCGTCAGGTAGTTGACGATGCGCCCGCCGCTGCACATGCCGCTGGCCGCGATCACGATCGCCGGGCGCGCGCTGCGCGCCAGCGCGGCCACGCTGCGCAGGTGGGCGTCGTGGCTGCCGATGGTCGTGAGCTGCTCGAAGGCCAGCGGGTGGCGCCCGGCGGCCAGCTTGCGGCGCGCCTCCGCGTCCCAGTGCGTCTTCAGCTGCGCATAGCCGGCGGTGAAGTCGGCCGCCAGCGGCGAGTCGACGATCACGTCCACCTCGCCCCAGGCCACCCCCTGGGCCGCCGGCCGCTGCCGGTGGCGGTGGATGATCTCCTCCAGCTCGTACAGCAGTTCCTGCGTGCGGCCGATGCTGAAGGCCGGCACCAGCAGCGTGCCGCCGTTGCCGAAGGCGTGCTCGCAGATCGCCTGCAGGCGCTGGCGGCGTGTGCGGCGCGACTCGTGGGTGCGGTCGCCGTAGGTGCTCTCCATCACCACCACGTCGGCCGCCATCGGCGCACGGGGCGCCGGCAGCAGCGGCGTGTAGGGCGCGCCCAGGTCGCCGGAGAAGACCACCCTCTGCGTCCCAGGTGAGCGGCTGCCTGGTGCCCGCCCGGGCGCCAACTGCGCGTCCAGCTCCACGTAGGCCGACCCCAGGATGTGCCCCGCCGGCTGCAGCCGCAGGCGCAGGCCCGGCACGCCGTCGATCAGCGTGTGCCAGCGCTTGTAGGGCAGCGCGACGATCTGCCGCCGCAGGACCGTCAGCACGCGGGCGATCAAGGCCTGGTCGCGCGTGAAACCCACCTTCAGCGCGTCCTCGATCACCATCGGCAGCAGCAGCGCCGACGCCTCGCTGCAGACGATCGGCCCCTTGAAGCCGGCCGCCAGCAGGTAGGGCAGGCGGCCGACGTGGTCGATGTGCACATGCGTGACGACCAGCGCGCGCACCTGGTCCAGCGGGAAGCCGATTTCCAGCCGCCCGGCGCCGGCGCCGTCGGGCGAGGTCTCGGCGCCCTGGAACAGCCCGCAGTCGATCAGCACCGCCTGGCCGTCCGGCAGCGTCAGCTGGTGGCACGAGCCGGTGACGCCGTCGACGGCGCCGTGGTGGACGATTTCGACGGACATCGGCCTCTCCCCGAGGGTCGTTGGTGAATGGGGTC
>CAZQPN010000076.1:6874-9517 GCA_964595215.1 uncultured Rubrivivax sp.
TGGTGAATGGGGTCAGGTCACTCGTTCCACCATCCGGAACGGGTGACCTGACCCCGCCTCGAGCCACTCCACGTAGGCGCGGCGCGCGGCGGCGATCTCGGGCTCGCTTGCAGGGCCCCGCCCGATCAACTGCGACAGCACCGTCTCGACATCCAGCCACGGCGGCGCCGGCGCCAACCCCAGCAGCGGGCGGCAGCTGGACCAGCGCCAGAGGCTGGCATCCGCGCACAGGCCCGCCCGCACCGGGTTGAGTTCGACATACCGGCAAGCCTGCAGCAGGTAGGCGTCCGTGTCCACGAGTTCGGCCTTGAAGCGCCCCTGGAAGACATGCCCGACCCGGCCGTGTCGCCGATTGTGCGCCTGCGTGTAGACGCCGTTGACGTGTCGCATCAGCCGCGGCAAGTTCGCCTGCGGCGTGCAGACGACGAAGTGGTAGTGGTTGCCCATCAGACAGAACGCGTAAGCATGCGACCCGAACCGCTGCATGCCGTCAGCCACCACGCCCAGCAGGATCCGCCGGTCGACGTCGTCGACGAAGATCGGCTCCTGCCGGTCGCCACGCGCCGCCACGTGGTAGACGGCGCCGGGGAAGAGGATGCGGGGCCGACGAGCCATGTGCCGAAGCTACGCCTCCCCGGCCGCCGCACCCATCCCCCGCAGCGGCTCCCTCTTCGTGGGGTCAGGTCACGCGTTCCGCGATGCGAAGCGGGGGACCTGACCCCACTCGCAGACCCCACTCGCAGGGGCGCCTCGCCGCTCTGCACGGCTGTCGGTTCGGTTGACAGCACGTCTCGATGTTGTCATTATCTCCAACATGCGAGCCACCTTGGTCGCCCGGACGCGCATCGTCTATGCCGAGAACGCCTTTGCCGACCTGGTTCTATGGCGGGTGCCCGATCCGGTCAAGGGGTCGGCGCATGCGTTCAAGTACCGGCTGGCTTATGTCGTCGATGGCGTCTGCGTGATCCGTTACGACAACGAGGTCGGCAAAGGTGATCATCGCCACTGGGGCAGCGTGGAGTCCCCTTACCTTTTCAGCACGCCCGAAGCGCTGCTTGCTGCTTTCGAGCAAGACATCGAGAGGTGGAACCATGAAGACCGTCACCCTTGAGGTTCGCCAGCCCCGAGCGGCGATGGCGGACTTCGCCCGCGCATGGCATGCCGGCAAGGCAGCGGGATGCGCCCGCATCAGCTTCGCCTCGCCCGAACTCCTGTGGAAGGTACTCACGGCCAAGCGCTGGGAACTGCTGAAAGCCCTGTGTGGTGCCGGGCCCGTGTCCATCCGCGAGGCCGCGCGACGCGTCCATCGCGACGTGAAGGCCGTCCACGGCGATGTCACGGCACTGATTGCTGCAGGGGTGCTGGAGCGGGTGGAAGGCGCAGGCGTCGTCTTCCCCTACGACGCGGTCAAGGTCGAGTTCCTGCTCCAGGCCGCATAGCGCGCCCGCGCCCGTCGGCGGCGCAGCCCCGGCTGGCACTTGAACCCATACACGCCGATCTGAAGGTGCCCCCCGGCAACAGCCTCGAAGCGCTCAAGGGCGATCGGAAGGGTCAGCACAGCATCCGCATCAACCAGCAGTGGCGCGTGTGCTTCGTCTGGACGATCGAGGGGGCCACGAACGTCGAGATCGTCGACTGTCACTGACCGACCCTGAAGGAAACGCCATGCGCACGGTTCGACCTGTCTCCCCCGGCGAGATGCTCGAGGAAGAGTTCCTGAAACCGCTCGGGCTCACGAAGTATCGGCTTGCCAAGGACATCGGCGTGCCTGCGCAGCGGATCGGCGAGATTGTCGCGGGCAAGCGCGCAGTCACCGCCGACACCGACCTTCGGCTTTGTCGCTACTTCGGCCTGAGTGACGGATGGTGGCTTCGCGGCCAGGTGGCCTACGACACCGCCGTGGCCAAGGAGGCGCTTCAGCAGGAACTGGCCAGCATCCAGCGGTGTCCGCTTCTGGCGGCGTAGCGGCGACCCGGGTTGCGGAGGCGGGCGCGGGCCATCCCGCCCCATTGCGACCTGCGGGCCGCCGCGGCCGTGGCAGATGTCATGCCCCCGCCCGGCAGGCCGCCGCAGGGGATCAACACAACCGCCGCCGTCCCCTACCATCGGCGATCGGCCGCAGCCGTTGCGCACGATCCCGCCTGACCCGGCGTGAGTTGCGCGGCGCCCCGCGGCATCCGACACGACAGCGGAGCCCCCGACACCCCATGTGCGGCATCACCGGCATCTTCGACACCCGCGCCGAGCGACCGGTCTCGCACCCGGTGCTGCACCGCATGAACGAGTCGCAGCACCACCGCGGCCCGGACGAGGGCAGCCTGCACCTGGAGCCGGGCGTCGGCCTGGGGCACCGCCGGCTGTCGATCATCGACGTCGCCACCGGGCAGCAGCCGCTGTTCAACGAGGACGACAGCGTCGCCGTCGTCTTCAACGGCGAGATCTACAACTTCCAGGAGCTGGTGCCCGAGCTGCAGGCGCTGGGCCACGTCTTCCGCACCCACAGCGACACCGAGGTCATCGTGCACGCCTGGGAGGCCTGGGGCGAGGACTGCGTGCAGCGCCTGCGCGGCATGTTCGCCTTCGCGATCTGGGACCGCAACCGCCAGACGCTCTTCCTGGCGCGCGACCGGCTGGGCGTCAAGC
>CAZQPN010000077.1:0-236 GCA_964595215.1 uncultured Rubrivivax sp.
CGCTCGGCATCCTCGGCATGGGGCGCATCGGGCAGGCCATCGCGCGGCGCGGCGCGCTCGGTTTCGGCATGCCGGTGATCTACCACAACCGGTCCCGCCTGGCGGCCGACGTCGAGGCGCCGCTGAAGGCGCGCTGGGTCGACAAGGACACGCTGCTGGCCGAGGCCGACCACCTGGTGCTGGTGCTGCCCTACACGCCTGGCAACCACCACGCGATCGGCGCGGGCGAACTGGCG
>CAZQPN010000077.1:246-9510 GCA_964595215.1 uncultured Rubrivivax sp.
TGAAACCGACGGCCACGCTGACCAACATCGCGCGCGGCGGCATCGTCGACGACGCGGCACTGGCCGAGGCGCTGAAGGCGCGGCGCATCGCGGCCGCCGGGCTCGACGTCTTCGAGGGCGAGCCGGGCGTGCACCCGGGCCTGCTGGAGGTGCCGAACGTCGTGCTGACGCCGCACATCGCGAGCGCAAGCGAGCGCACGCGGCGCGCGATGGCCGACCTCGCGGCCGACAACCTCATCGCCGCACTCACCGGCGGCCGCCCGCCGACACCGGTCAACCCGCAGGTGCTGCCCGCGTGAGCGCGCCGGGCCGCTCCCAAGCGCTCATCCCGGAGCGCGCAGCGCGGAGGGTCGTCCAGTGAGCAGTGCGCCCGGCGGCGCGGCCCGGCCGGCGTCAGCCGATCGGGCTGGCCGGTGCATCGTCGGCCTGGCCCATGGCCTCCAGCAGATGCAGCAGATCGGACTCCAGACGCGCCAGCGTGGCGGGATCCAGGCCCCCGAGCGCCTGCGACAGCACGCCCGCATGGGGCACCGGGGCGCGCGCGAGCAGCGCCTGGCCAGTCGGTTCGAGGTGGAGGTAGACGGTGCGCCGGTCGGTTGCACCGCGCTCCGACCGCAGCAGGCCGCGCTCGATCAGGCCGCGCACCAGGTTGCTCGCGGTCGACTGGTGGATGTGCAGCGCGCGCGCCAGCGCGCCGACGGCGATGCCCGGCTGATCGGCGACGACGCCGAGGGCCCACACCTGCGCACCGCCGATGCCGACCTGCTTCTCGACCTTCTGGAAGTGCGCGCGCACCGCGGTGAAGACCTGACGGAAGCGCCGCAGCACGCGCGCAGCGGCCTGGGGGTCGGCCGGTCGAGCGTGACTGCCGGCGGCCTTGGCCGGGCGCGGCGTGCGGGCATCGGTGCGCGTCGTGGACATGCCGGCATGATAGTCGGGGCAGGGTAGCGGCCGATGCTCGACCAGCCCGACTGGCGTGCCCGTTTGCGCGGCGAGTTCACCCAGTGGCGGCCCTGGGTGACGCGCGCGATCGTGCTCGCCTTTGCCGCGGTGGCGGGGTTGGTGGTCGCGTTCTTCACCTGGCTCGCCGAGTCGGCCTACGCGCTGTTCGAGCAAGGCCGCACGCTGGCGCCATGGGCGCCGCTGGTCTGGATGCCGCTGTGTGCGGCGCTCATCGTCTGGATCGTGCGGCGCTGGTTTCCCGGCGCGGCGGGCTCGGGCATCCCGCAGGTGATGGCGGCGCTGGACGTGCGCACGCCGCGCGGGCAGCGCGGCCTGTTCGTCTCGCTGCGCCTGAGTGCGGCCAAGCTGGTGCTGACGGCGGCCGGGCTGCTCGGCGGCCTTTCGCTCGGCCGCGAAGGCCCGTCGGTGCAGATCGCCGCCGGCATCATGCACCACGCGCGCCGCTGGCTGCCCGAGCGCAGCACGGTCAACGAGCACGGACTGATCGCCGCCGGCGGGGCGGCCGGCATCGCCGCGGCCTTCAACACGCCGCTGGGTGGGGTCATGTTCGCGATCGAGACGCTGACGCGGCGGCCGGAGGCGCGCAGCAGCGGTCTGCTGATCGGGGCCATCGTGCTGGCCGGTCTGATGGCGGTGTCGATCTACGGCAACCGGACCTACTTCGGCGTCATCGAGGTGCCGGCGCTGGACTGGGCGCTGTTCGCCCCGGGGCTGCTGGTGGCGGCGCTGTGCGGCATCGGCGGCGGGCTGTTCGCGCGCCTGCTGATCGTCTCGGCAGCGGGCGCCGGCGACCGCCTGAGCCGCTGGCGCCTGCGTGCGCCGGTGCTGTTCGCCGCCGGCTGCGGGCTGGCGGTGGCGGTCATCGGCCTGGCCACCGACGGGGCGGTGTTCGGCAGCGGCGCGACGCAGACGCGCGGCCTGCTCGACGGCGACGCCGAGATGAACCCGATGTACACGCTGCTGAAGGCGGTCGCGACCTGGGTCACCGCGTGGAGCGGCGTGCCGGCCGGCGTGTTCGCGCCGTCGCTCGCGATCGGCGCCGGCATCGGCCATGACGTCGCCGCGTGGACCGGCTACGCCCACCCGGCGGCGCTGATCGCGCTCGGCATGACCGGCTTCCTGGCCGCGGTGACGCAGGCGCCGTTGTCGGCCTTCATCATCGTGATGGAGATGGTCTCGGGGCAGTCGATGGTGCTCAGCCTGATGGCCTGTGCGATGGTCTCGAGCGTGACCTCGCGCCTCATCAGCACGCCGCTGTACGCGGCGCAGGCACGGCTGCAGCGTGCGCGCATGGCCACCGGCGACGCCGCAGCGCCACCCGAGGCGGATGCGGCGACGCCGTCGGGGCCGCTGCAGTCGGCACCGTCCGACGCTGACGGTCGCGTGCCACGCGACACGCGCTGACGGCAACCCCGGCGCACCGCCGGCGGGCGCAAGGTCAACTGGGCCACCTCGATGTGTGGTCCCATTGACCGCATCTGGCGCGTGGTCAATGAAACCTTGACTAACTACAATTGGCTGCTGTTGCATGCCATTCTGAATAAAAAGAGGTCTTATGGAGTTTCTGACGCAGTTCTGGGACAGCGGGCGCGGCCTGCAGGGCCCCGCGGGCGCGACGCTGCGCATCGTCGGCATCCTGCTCGCGGCCTGGATCGCCGGCATGGTGGTCGGCCGGGCGCTCAGCCTGATGAAGGCGCGCATGGCCGAGCGCATCGACGACCCGGAGGCGGCCAAGCGTGCGCTGACGCTCACGCGCGTGTTCCGCTACATCGCGACGGTGGTGATCTGGCTCATCACCATCGTGCTCGTGCTGTCCGAGCTGGGCGTCTCGATCGCGCCCATCCTCGGCGCCGCCGGGGTGGTCGGCCTGGCGGTCGGCTTCGGTGCGCAGAGCCTGGTGAAGGACTTCTTCACCGGCTTCGTGCTGCTGCTGGAGAACCAGATCCGCCAGGGCGACGTCGTCCAGCTCGGGGGCCATTCCGGCGTGGTCGAGAACATCACGCTTCGCTTCGTCCAGCTGCGCGACTACGAAGGCAAGGTCTACTTCGTGCCGAACGGGACGATCGACACCGTCATCAACATGTCGCGCGGCTACGCCAACGCGGTCGTCGACGCCGGCGTCGGCTACGGGGCCGACGTCGATCAGGTGATGGCGCTGATGCACGAGGTCGCGGCCACGCTGCGTGCCGAGCCGGAGTGGGCCGAGCGCATCATCGGCGACTTCGAGATGGCGGGCGTCGACGCCTGGGGCGACTCGGCGGTGACGATCCGGGGCCGCATGCGGGTGCAGGCGGGTCAGCAGTGGACGGTCAAGCGCGAATTGCTGCGCCGCTTCAAGCGCGCCTTCGACGAGGCCGGCGTCGAGATCCCCTTCCCGCAACGCACGGTGCATCTGGTGCAGCCGAAGGCCGCGCAGGACGAGCCCAAAGCCGCCTGAGGTCACTCTCCTGCCGGCCGCTCTGCAGGCCGGCAGCGCCGCGGCCGGGCGCGTTCTCGCGTCCGTCGGGTGCGCCGCGTGGCGGGAACGCTCGGCGCGGCCGCGTGTGTCGGGCATAAGACAATGCCCGGATGAGCGATCAACTCCTCGCGCTGGCGCCACTGGTGCTCACCGGCCTGACCCTTGTGGCCGTGCTGTGGCTGCTGCTGCGCCGGCCCGACCCGGCGCCGCTCGAGCGCATCGAGCGCCTCGAGCGCGAGCTGCGCGACGAACTCGGCCGCCAGTCGCAGGCCACCCGCACCGACCTGGCGACCTTCCAGCAGATGCTGCTGGCGCAGTCGGGCGATGTCGCGCGCACGCAGAACGAGCAGATCGACAGCTTCCGCGTCCAGCTCGCCGCGTCGCAGACGGCGGCCACCGACCAGTCGCGCGCGCTGCAGGCCGCGCTGTCGCAGCAGGCGCAGAGCCTGCAGACGACGTTGACGGCGCAGGCGCAGCAGGCACGCGATGCCCAGGAGGTGACGCTGCGGCGGCTCGGCGAGCTGATCGAGCAGCGGCTGGCGCAGCTGCAGCAGGGCAACGAGGCCAAGCTGGACCAGATGCGCGCGACCGTCGACGAGAAGCTGCACGCGACGCTGGAGCAGCGCCTGGGCGAGAGCTTCAAGCAGGTCGCCGACCGGCTGGAGCAGGTGCACCGCGGGCTGGGCGAGATGCAGACGCTGGCGCGCGACGTGGGCGCGCTCAACCGCGTGCTGACCAACGTCAAGACGCGGGGCATCTTCGGCGAGGTGCAGCTCGCGGGGCTGCTCGAGCAGGTCTTCACGCCGGAGCAGTACGCGACCAACGTCGCTACGGTGCCCGGACGCAACGACCGGGTCGAGTTCGCGATCCGGTTGCCCGGGCAGCGCGGCGCGCCCGGCGACGACCGGCCGCTGTGGCTGCCGATTGACGCCAAGTTCCCGCGCGAGGACTACGAGCGCCTGCTCGAGGCGCATGAGCGTGCCGACGCGCCCGCGGTCGAGCTGGCGGCCAAGGCGATCGAAACCCGGCTGCGGCTGGAGGCGCGCAGCATCCGCGAGAAGTACGTCGAGCCCCCGCACACGACCGACTTCGCGATCCTGTTCGTCCCCACCGAGGGCTTGTACGCCGAGGCGCTGCGGCGTCCGGGCTTGGTCGAGGGGCTGCAGCGCGAGCACAAGGTGATGCTCGCCGGTCCGACCACGCTGCTGGCGACGCTGACCAGCCTGCAGATGGGTTTTCGCACGCTGGCGCTGGAGAAGCGCTCGGCCGAGGTCTGGGAGGTCCTCGGCGCCGTCAAGACCGAGTTCGGCAGGTTCGGCGACGTGCTCGCGAAGACCAAGAAGAAGCTCGAAGAGGCGCAGAACTCGATCGGTGCGGCCGAGGTGCGCACGCGGGCGATGGCGCGCCAGCTGCGCAGCGTCGAGTCGATGCCCGACGCGCGGGCCGCGCAACTGCTGCCCGGACTGGGCGACGCCCCGGACGACGAAGCCGCTGCGCCCTGAGCGGGTGCGTGACCACCTGGGCCGCCGCGCAGGCCGGCCCCGCAGACGTCAGAAGCGGATCGTACCGGGCGCAGGCGGTGGCGGCACGGCCGGCGGCGGTGGCGCGGCAGCGGTGGCCTCGACCGGCGGCGGGGGCAGGGTGCGGGCGACCAGCGGCGCGGCCGGCGGCGGGGCCCACCCGGTCGGCAGGCGCGACTCGCGCGGGTAGCCGGCAGCGTCCAGGTAGGCTGCCCAGTCGACCTCGGAATAGCCGCGCACGATCTGGGCGCCGACGCCGAGCACCGGCAGCGAACGCGCGCCGGTGCGCTGAGCGAGCGCGTCGGCATCGTCGGCGCTCACGACCATGCGCTCGGTGTAGGGCACGCCGCGCTGCTGCAGCAGTCTGCGGCCGCTGTCGCAGGGCGCGCAGTTCTCACCGGCGTAGAGCACCACCGGGTAGCGGGCCGAGAGGCGCTGCAGATCGGCCGGCAGCGGGCGCGCGTCCGATGCCGCGCCGACGCTGGGCCCGCGCCGGCCCATGTCGATCACGTTGCCCGCCGTCACGGCCACCGGTGGCCGGTCGGTGTAGGTGACGCTGCCGTCGGGCCCGACGATCTTGTACTGGGCCCAGGAGGGCAAGGACATGGTCGCCAGGGCAAGGGAGAGCAGGGCCGCGACGGGAAGGACGGATGGACGGGTGCGGTGCATGAAGTGGAATCTAGCGCAGCGCCCGACCCGGCTCAAGCCGTGGCCACCCCTGGCTCCGGGGTCGGCTCGGGCGCGACCGCCCCGGTCAGTCCCTGCTGGCGCAGGAAGGCATCGATGCGCGGCGCGCGGCCGCGGAAGGCGACGAAGCTCTCCAGCGCGGGGCGGCTGCCGCCGGTCTCCAGCACCGCCTCGCGGAAGCGACGACCCGCCTGCGCGCGCGCCGCGCCGTCGTCGGTCTCGCCGAAGCGTTCGTAGGCGTCGGCGGACATCACCTCGGCCCAGTGGTAGCCGTAGTAGCCGGCCGCGTAGCCGCCGTCGAAGACATGGTCGAAGCCGTTTGGCCAACGGTCGTCCGGATCGCGCGGCAGGACGGCGATCTCGGCGGCGACCTCGCGCGCGATCGCCAGCACGCGGTCGGCGGCATCGGTCTCGGTGTGCAGCCGCATGTCGAACAGCCCCGCCTCGACCATGCGCATGACGTGCAGCCCGGCGTGGAAGTGACGTGCGCCGATCATGCGGTCGAACAGCGCGCGCGGCAGCGCCTCGCCGGTGTCCACATGGACGCCGATGCGTTGCAGCACCGGCCACTCCCACGCGAAGTTCTCCATGAACTGGCTCGGCAACTCGACGGCGTCCCACTCGACGCCGGCGATGCCGGAGACCGCACGCTCGTCGACCAGCGTCAGCAGGTGGTGCAGCGCGTGGCCGAACTCGTGGAACACCGTCAGCACCTCGTCGTGCGACAGCAGTGCCGGTCGGTCGGCCGCGGGCGCCGGAAAGTTGCAGACGATGACGGCCAGCGGCGTCTGCAGCGGGCCGTCCGGGCGCCGCCAGCGGCTGCGCAGCTCGTCCATCCAGGCGCCGGCCTGCTTGCCGCTGCGCGCATGCAGATCCAGCCACAGACCGCCGATCGACGCGCCGTCGCGCCGCACCTCGATGTGACGCACGTCCGCGTGCCAGCCAGGGGCGTCGACGCTGCGCAGTGTCACGCCGAACAATTCGTGCACGAGCGCGAACAGGCCGTCCAGCACGCGGGGCGCCTGGAAGTAGGGGCGCAGCGTCTCGTCGTCGAAGCCGTGCCGGTCGTGCTTCAGCCGCTCGGCGGCGAAGGCGACGTCCCAGGGTGCCAGCGTCGCCAGACCGAGCGTGTCGCGCGCGAAGGCTTTCAGCGCGTCGCGTTCGGCCTCGGCGAAGGGGCGGGCGCGCCGCGCCAGGTCGCGCAGAAAGTCGATGACCTCGGCCGGCGATCCGGCCATCTTGGGCACGAGCGCGGCATCGGCGAAGCAGCCGTGGCCAAGCAGCGTTGCCTCCTCGTGGCGCAGCGCGAGCAGCTCGCGCATCAGCGGCCCGTTGTCCCAGCCGGGTGC
Source organism: uncultured Rubrivivax sp. (assembly GCA_964595215.1). GTDB lineage: Bacteria > Pseudomonadota > Gammaproteobacteria > Burkholderiales > Burkholderiaceae_C > Rubrivivax. Next base: position 7,224 of record CAZQPN010000077.1, read on the forward strand.
GCCGAGCTCGCTGGCCAGCGTCATCCTGGCCCGATGGACGGTCTCGCGCAGGCCGCGGTCCTCGGCGTAGCAAAGCACCGGCACGCGGCACGGCGCATGCAGCGTCAACCGGCAGGCGCCAGGGGCGTCGTCGCCCGCCGCCACGGCAGCGGCACGCGCGGCGCGCACGACGTCGGCCGGCACGCCGGCCAGCCGGTTGGCATCGACCGTCAGCGACCAGGCGTCGGTGGCGTCGAGCAGGTTCTCGCCGAAGCGCTGCGACAGTGCCGAGCGGCGGGCCTGGATGGCGGCAAAGCGCGCCTTCGCAGCGCCCTCGAGCGTCGCGCCGCCGAGCACGAAGTCGCGCAGCGCGTCCTGCACGGCCTTGCGGCGGGCCGGCGTCAACCCGGCCGCCGACGGGCTGTCGGCCAGCGCCCGCGTCTTGGCGCAGAGCCGCTCGTCGGCACCCAGGCGGGTGAGGAAGTCGGTCACCCGCGGCAGGTTCTCGGCGTGCGCGGCGCGCAGCGCCGGCGTGTCGACCACCGCCTGCAGGTGGCACACCACGCCCCAGGCACGCTGCAACCGCTCGACCGGCAGGTCCAGTGCCAGCGCCAGGGCGTCGTAGTCGGCGGCCACGCCGTCGCCGCCGGCGTGCGCCAGCGCCGTCTCCGCGTCGGCGAGCAGCCGGTCGAGCGCGGGGCCGACATGGGCCGGCTCGATGGCGTCGAAGGCGGGCAGCGGGCCGTCAGCGAGCAGCGGGTTGGATCGCGCGGCGGTGTTCATCGGGGCGCCCCCCGCCCGGGCGCCTGCGTCGCCTGGCGGGCACGCACGACGGCGGACAAGGCCGGGTTCATGCGGCCGCCGCAGCGCGATCGGCCGCTTCGAGGGTGTTGACCAGCAGCATCGTGATCGTCATCGGCCCGACGCCGCCGGGCACCGGCGTGATCCAACCGTGCGGGCCGAGGGCCTCGCGCACGGCGTCGAAGTCGACGTCGCCGCACAGTTTGCCGTCGTCCTTGCGGTTCATGCCGACGTCGATGACGATGGCGCCCGGCTTGACCATCTCGGCGCGCACCAGGTCGCGCCGGCCGACGGCGGCGACCAGGATGTCGGCCTGCCGCGTGTGCAGGCCGAGGTCGGGCGTGCCGCTGTGGCAGATCGTGACGGTGGCACCGGCGCCCAGCAGCAGCAGCGCCATCGGCTTTCCCACCGTGTTGCTGCGCCCGAGCACGACGGCATGCCGGCCGCGTGCCGCCACGCCGGTGTGCTCCAGCAGCTTCATGCATCCGTACGGCGTGCACGGCTTGAAACCCGGTGCGCCCGTCATCAGCGAGCCGGCGGAACGCACGGAGTAGCCGTCGACGTCCTTGGCCGGGGCGATCGCCTCGATCACGCGCTGCGGGTCGATGTGGCGCGGCAGCGGCATCTGCACCAGGATGCCGTGCACCGCCGGGTCGGCGTTCAGCGCGGCGATGCGTGCCAGCAGCGCCGCCTCGGTGAGCTCGGCGTCGTACTTCTCGAAAACCGAGCGCACGCCGGTGTCGGCGCAGGCCTTGATCTTGTTGCGCACGTAGACCTGGCTCGCCGGGTCGTCGCCGACCAGGATGACGGCCAGTCCGGGCGTGCGGCCGGCGACGGCGAGCGCCGCTGCACGCGAGGCGATGTCGGCGCGGATCTGCCGGGACAGCGCGACACCGTCGATGAGCTGGGCGGGCATGGGGTCTCCAAAGAAAAAGGCCGCTCCTGGAAGCGGCCTGATCGTCCCAGAAGGTAGCCCGTGGAGCGGCTGGGGACCGGAATGCCGCACTGGCGCGGCGGATCAGGCCTTCTGCGGCGCGCCGAGCGCGATCTTCAGCAGGTCCGCCACCGTGTTGGCGTTGAGCTTTTCCATGATGTTGGCGCGGTGCGCCTCGACCGTCTTGATGCTGATGCCCAGGTCGTCGGCGATCTGCTTGTTCAGGCGCCCGGCGACGATGCGCTCGAGCACCTGCCCCTCGCGCGTCGTCAGGCGCGACAGCAGTGCCTCGCGGCTGGCCTGCTCCTGGTGCTGGCTGAAGGCGGCGCGTGCCTGGTCGAGCATGCGCTCGACGAGCGCGACCAGCTCTTCTTCCTTGAAGGGTTTCTCGATGAAGTCCATCGCGCCCTTCTTCATCGTCGTCACCGCCATCGGCACGTCGCCGTGGCCGGTGATGAAGACGATCGGCAACGGGCTCTTGCGCTCCACCAGCCGGTCCTGCAGTTCCAGCCCGCTCATGCCGTCCATGCGGATGTCGGCGATCAGGCAGGCCACCTCGCGCGGATCGAAGCG
>CAZQPN010000078.1:0-9446 GCA_964595215.1 uncultured Rubrivivax sp.
CCTCGTTGACCAGCTTCTCGGGCAGGTGGTCGTTGATCTCCTGGTGGGTCAGGAAACCACGCGTCTTGCCCATCTTGATGAGGGTCTTCAGCTCGGTGCGGCGCTTGACCGCCTCTTCCTCGGTGAGTGCGGTCTCGTCGAGCCCGAACTCACGCATCAGCGCGCGCTCCTTGGCGCGGCTGACCTTCATGCGCAGCGGCTTGACCTTTTCCTTGACCTCGTCGACCTCGACTTCGGTCTCGACCTCGGTATCGCTGTCGTTGTCCGCTTCGGTATCGCCATCGAAGTCGTTCTCGTCGTCCTCGACCAGCACGGCAACCTTCTTGCCGCCCTTGGCGTCGGCCTTGCCGCCCTTGGCGTCCACGGCCGCGCCCTTCGCCGGGCCCTTGGCCCCACTCTTGGCGACAGCCTTGGCGCCGGGCCTGACGATGGCGCTGTCGGCCTTGACGTCCTGGGCGTGCGCCTTGCCGGCCTTGGCGCCGGGCTTGGTCGCTGCCTTGGCAGCCTGCGTGGCCTTGCCTCCCGCGTCGGTCGGCGCGGCCTTTGCGGTGGGCCTGGCGTCAGGCTTGTCCAGCGCTTTCGGCGGGGCCTTGTGGGTGGGCTGGGCCGGCGCCTTGCCCGCCGCCTTGGCCGTCGGGGGTGCGGCGGCGCCCTTGGCGGCCTTCTTGGTGTCCTCGGTGGCGGCATTGGCACTCTTGGCGCCTTTGTCGGCCTTGCGGGACGGTGCGGCAGGCGTGGCGGCAGTCTTCTTCGCGGTCATGCGGTTCCTCGGCTGATCAGGGGCGTGCGCCCGCACATGCGGCGGCCTGCCGCACATGACGCCGGTTGGCGCTGGCAGGCAGGTGTGCTGTCGGGCGGGCAAGCTCGCGTGGACGTCTGAAGCTGCAGCCCTGGTGGTCGTGTTGGCCTTGGTTTGACCCGTGTCGCGGGTGGCCGGGGACTCTCAGGCGCTGCCGTCACTCTTGCCGCTGCAACGAACTCTCCATTATGACAGGCGTACGCGACGCGGTCAAAGCCTGCCCAGCATCGCGTCGGCCTCGCGCCGCCGTTCGGCGCCCTCGCCCTGCGCCAGGGCCGCGGCCAGCTCGTCGGCCGACGCCTCCGGCAGGATGTCGGCGCCGTCCATCAGCGCACGCACGGTGTCGGCCCAGGGTTCCCCTGCCATCGCATCGCGCAGCCCGGGCCAGGGCAGGGCACCGTGCTCGGTGAACTGGCGGTCGAGCCAGGCGAACAGCCGGCCGTGCCATCCAGGAAGCTGGGCCAGGCGGTGATGGGTTTCGGTGCTGAGATCGAGCCACAGGTCGCCGTTCTGCAGCACGATGCGCGCCACCTGGTCCCACGGTCGTGCGGCCGACAGGCGCTTGCCGCGGCGCGGGACGGCGTCGCCGGCGCGAAGGGGGCGGCCGGATCGCCTGTCGTCCCCGGCGACACCGGCGCGCAGGCCCCAGCGCGCCGCCAGGTCTTCGGCCGCCATGCGGGCGCGCTCGGCGAGGTCCACGCGCACCTGGTCACGCAGCGCACCCTGCGGCAGCGCGTCCCACAGCGGCCGGGCCAGCGCCAGCATCTTGGCGCGCCCCTCGGCGGTGCCGAGATCGAGCCCCTCGGCCGCGTGCTCGATGAGCTGCCGCGAAAGCGGCACGGCCTCGGCCACCCGGTGCTCGAACTCGGCAACGCCGTGGGCGCGCACAAAGGAGTCGGGGTCGTGCTCCGGGGGCAGGAACAGGAAGCGTACGCTGCGCAGGTCGGTGGCGTGCGGCAGCGCGGCCTCGAGCGCGCGGGCGGCGGCCCTCCGGCCCGCGGCATCGCCGTCGAAGCTGAAGACCACCGTGTCGGTGTGCCGGAACAGCTTGTGCACATGCTCGGCGGTGCACGCGGTGCCGAGCGTCGCGACCGCGTTCGGCAGCCCGGCCTGGGCCAGCGCGACGACGTCCATGTAGCCTTCGACGACGAGCACGTAGCCCTTGTCGCGCAGCGCGCGGCGTGCCTCGAAAAGGCCGTAGAGCTCGCGGCCCTTGCTGAACACCGGGGTCTCTGGCGAGTTCAGGTACTTGGGCTCGCCGGCGTCGAGCACGCGCCCGCCGAAGCCGATGACCGCGCCCCGGACCGAGCGGATCGGGAACATGATGCGGTCTCGAAAGCGGTCGTAGCGCTTCTGATCCGGGCCCTCGTCGCCCTGCACGATGACGAGGCCGGCCTCCTCGAGCCGGGGGTCGTCGTAGCGCGGGAAGCCGCTGGCCAGGCTGCGCCAGCCGGGCGGCGCGTAGCCGAGGCCGAAGTGCGCGGCGATGCGGCCCGTCAGGCCGCGGCCTTTCAGGTAGTCGATCGCGCGCGGGCTGGACTTGAGCTGCGTGCGGTAATGGCCGGCGGCCTGCGCCAGCACCTCGGTCAGCGTGCTCTGGTGCTCGCGCGCCGCGGCGGCGCGCTCGCGCTCGGCCGGGTCGGCGTGGTCCTCGGGTACCGACAGCCCGACCTGCTGTGCAAGCTCCCGCACGGCCTCCGGGAAGCTCAGCCCGACCTGCTCGACGAGGAAGCGTATGGCGTCACCGTGCACGCCGCAGCCGAAGCAGTGGTAGGTCTGGCGCGACGGGCTGACGATGAAGCTCGGCGACTTCTCGCCATGGAAGGGGCACAGGCCCTTCAGGTTGATGCCGGCCTTCTTCAGCTCGACGTGCCGCCCGACGACCTCGACGATGTCGGTACGGGTCAGCAGGTCGTCGATGAAGCCTTGGGGAATCACCCGCCGGAGTCTAGCGCTGCCCCCCCTGCGCGACGCGCCGCGGGCGACAGCGCGAACATACCGCGGTAGGCCTGGACCCACCCCGCCACCTGCGCGGCTGGCATCGGCGATCCGATGCCCGTGCCCTGGCCCAGAGTGCACCCCAGGTCCAGCAGCATGCGCGCCTGGGCCGGAGACTCGACGCCCTCGGCAACGACGGCGCAGCCGAAGGTACGCGCCAGGCCGATGACGCCCTCGACCAGCGCCCGATCCTGCGCGTCGTCGAGCATGTGGTTGACGAAGCTGCGGTCGATCTTCAGCACGTCCACCGGCAAGCGCTGCAAGTGGGTGAGAGTCGAGTAGCCCGTGCCGAAGTCGTCGAGTGCCGAACGCACGCCGAGTGCACGGCAACGGGTCAGCAGGGCGGAGGTGGCTTCGAGGTCGTCATGCGCGGCCGATTCGACGATCTCGAGCTTGAGCGCGTCGGCCAGTGGCAGGTCGTGCCGCGCGAGTAGCTCGGACAGCCGCTGCACGAAGTCGGGCTCCTGCAGGTGGCGTGCCGAGATGTTGACATTGACCGAGATGTCCAGGCCGCTGCGGCGCCACTGCGCCAGGTGCTCCAGCGCCTGGCCGACCACCCAGTCGCCGATGCGCGCCAGCAACCCGGTGTTCTCGATCAATGGCAGAAACTGCAGCGGCGCGATCAGGCCGCGCTCCGGATGCTCCCAGCGCAACAGCGCTTCCAGGCCGATCACGCGCCCGTCCCGCATGTCGACGATCGGCTGGTAGTACAACACGAACTCGTCGCGGTCCAGTGCCTCCTGGATGCGGCCGATCTGGATCGCGCGCTCCTCGGTCCGGCGCCGCAGCTCCGGATCGAAGAAAAGGTAGCCGTTGCGGCCGGACTGCTTGGCGCCGTACATCGCGTGGTCGGCGTGCCGCAGCAGCGTGTCGGCATCGCTGTGGTCGATCGGAAAGACGGTGGCGCCGACGCTCGCGGTGATGACGACGGGCTCGCGCGCAGGATCGATCGTGTACGGCAGCGAGACCACGCGCAGCACGCGCTCGACCGCCATCCGCGCCTCCTCCAGCGTGCCGGCGCGCAGCAGCAGCACGAACTCGTCGCCCCCGATGCGCGCGACGGCATCGGCCCAGAGGTCGCGGCTGCGCAGCGCGCCACGCAGGCGCCCGGCGAGCTCCACGAGGAGACGGTCGCCGCCGTCGTGTCCGTAGGTCTCGTTGATCGGCTTGAAGCGGTCAAGATCAAGGTAGCAGACCGCGAGCAGGCTGCCGTCCCGTTCGGCCGCCCGCATGGCGTCGGCGAGCAGCTGCGATAGGCGCGCGCGGTTCGGCAGGCGGGTCAGCTCGTCGAAATGGGCCTGGCGCTCCAGGCGCTCGCGCTGGGCGCGCTGCTCGGTGATGTCGGAGATCGCGAGCACGTGGTAACGCAGGTCGCCTGTCGGTCCCTGCACCTGGGAGATCGTGGCCTGCAACGTGCAGGCCTCTCCGCTGCGGCGCATCTCGACGAGTTCCCCGCGCCAGCGGCCGTGGCTGCGCAGGCCGGCCCACATCGCGGCCCGCTGCTGACGGGCCAGCGGATCGGTCGGCGATGGACGCAGCAGCGACGGCACGCTGCCCAGCAGTTCGGCCAGCGGCACACCGAGGATGGCGCTGTAGGCTGGATTGGCGTCGAGCACCCGCAGGTCGGCGTCGGCGATCAGCAAGCCTTCGTGCAGGTGCTCGAAGAGGCTGGCGGACAGCCGTCGCCGCTCCTGCGCCTCGTGGCGCTCGCTGACCTCCGTCATGGTCGCGAGCAGGCGCAGCGGGCGACCGGCGAGGTCGCGCTCGGAAGGCAGCACGTGCGTGTCGACCCAGTGCCAGCCGTCCCGGCTCTGCACCCGAAGCTCCTGATGGTGCGCAGGCAGGCCGCCGTTGCCGACGGCGTCGATCGCCTGCTGCAGGCGCTGCCGGTCGTCCGGATGCACGTCGCCCAGCCAAGCTGCGACCGTCCAGCCTCGTCGCTCGACGTGGCGCGTCAACGCGCGCCAGTCGTCCGACAGGTGGACCTCGCCGCTGCGCAGCAGATGCCATTCGGCGACGGCCAGTCTGGCGGCACGGATCGCGGTGCGGGCGCGTCGCTCGCGCAGCCTCAGCTCCTGCGCGGCAGCGCGCAGAAGCAGCAGGATGGCCAGCAGCGAGCCGGCATAGCCGGACAGGGCCTGGACGGCCGCCACGGCATCCAGTTCCGCGAACGGGCCCAGCCCGCTGGCGGTCGTGCCGACGGCCAGCAGAATGGTCAACGACGTGGCCACCGCCGGTGCGGTGAAGGCGCCGCGCACCAGCAGGCCCAGCAGCAGGATGTGCGGCCACCAGGCGATCGTGACACCGGCGGCCACACCGATCGGCGGCCCGAGGAAGAGCAGCGCGGCGCTGATCACGACCAGCGCGCCCACGCCCGGGCCGATCAGCCCCCCAAGGTCGTCCCGCCCCACGCGGACCGCCCGCCTGGACGGGCGCGTGAAGGCCAGGCAGGGGACGGCGACGGTCAGCAGTCCGAGTGCCTGCCAGGGCCAGCCGACGAGTGTGGACAGCCAGCCCCCGCCGGGTCCGCCGACCCATGCGGCGGTGGCCATGCCGGATGCGGCCAGCAGGGGCGCGGCCACGAACAGGCATGCGATGGCGAGCAGGCCGATGTCGCGCGCACGCTCGAGATCCGCCCCTGCACGCTGCTGCTGCAGCATCGCGACGGCACCCGATACGGCGGCGGCGACGCCGAGTGCGTGCAGCACGACCTCCGGCCAAGCCGGTCCCAGCGCCAGGCCGGCCAGCAGCATCCCGGCCCAGGCGCCTGCCGCCGCCACCGGGCCCCAGCGAAAGGCCATGGCCAGAGCCACGCCCGCGCCGAGCCATCCGCCGAGTGCGGCGGACGTGCCCTGCTCGGTGAAGACGACGGCGTCGATCGATCCGGCCAGGAGGCCTGCGCCGGCGCCCAGCGCCGCCAGCAGGCCGATGCGCATGCTGCGCTCGGCATCACCGGTGCCCGCAGGGTCGCCCGGACGGTCGCTGTCTGTCGTCGGATCGGCGCCTTCGGGGGGGCGGGTGTCGGTCACGCGGGGACGCCGGCCGGGCGCGGAGGGGTAGGCATCAAGATGGTGCGATCATGGTGGCAGTCGGCAGTCGCAGCAACAGCCAAGCCCCTGCAAAGAGGGGGGACGCATCCACGGACCAGCCCCACCTGCTCGGCTCGCGGACGGGTCTCAGACCTTGAAGTCGTCGACCGTGGCGCCTGCGGCCAGCGCGGCCTTGAGCCAGTTGGGCTGCAGTCCGCGCCCGGACCACGTCTCGCCGGTGGATGGATGCCTGTACTTTGGCGCGATCTTGCCGCCGCCGACGGCACGCCGCGGCGCGGCCGCGGCGCGGGTGCCGAGGTCAGCCAGCGTCAGACCGTGCTCGGCCATCAAGGCCTTGATCTGCGCCATGGCCTGGGCCCGCTGCGCACGCTGCGCCTCGATGATCTGTTGCTCAAGCGCAGCCTTCTGTGCCAGCAGTTCGGTCAAATTCGACATGCGGATACTCCAATGGACTTTCTCCGGCCGCGAATATATCAGGCTGCGGCGGCCGGAAAACCCCGGAAGAAACCCGCGTCGTCGTGTCAGCGGTATCCGACGCGATCCAGCATCTGCTGTACCACCACCTGATTTCTCCCGATCGCTGAAATGGATACCGACTCGGCGCGGAAATCTCCCATGGCCGCCAGCGCCGGGTTTTTCGTCCGTACGGCGTCGACCACCGGCCACTCGTTGTTGCCGTCGGCAAAATAGATCTGAGCCTGATCGCCGACGAGATACTCCATGAAACGCAAGGCCGCGTCGCGGTTCGGGGCGTGGCGCGCCATGGCCATGCCGGCGACGTTGACGTGTGTCCCGTGGTCGGCCTGATTGGGGAACACGATGCCGATGCGATCGACCACGGCGCGGTCATCCGGTTTGTCCGAGCGCATCAGGCGCGCGAGATAGTACGAGTTGGTGATCGCCACACCGCACTCCCCGCTGGCGACGGCGCGGATCTGGTCCGTGTCGCCGCCTTTGGGCGGCCGCGCCATGTTGGCGACCAGTCCCTTCAACCACTGCTCGGTCGCCTGCGGACCGCGGTGCTCGAGCATGGCGGCGAACAGCGACAGGTTGTAGGGGTGCGAGCCGCTGCGCGTGCACAGGAGACCTTTGTTGACCGGCTCCGCCAGCTTTTCGTAGGTGTCGACCGCGTCGCGCTTCACGCGAGCCTTGTCGTAGACGATGACACGCGCCCGTGTCGACAGCCCGAACCACTGCGCGCCCTGGCCGGCGTCGTCGCTGCCCCCCGACGACGGCACTCGGCGCTCGAGCACCGTGCTTCGAACCGGCTGGAACAGTCCGTCCTGCTCGGCGCGCCACAGCCGGGCCGCATCGACCAGAAGGACGACGTCGGCCGGGCTGGCCGCGCCCTCGCTCTTCAGGCGCGAGATGATCCCGTTGTCGTCACCGTCGATGCGGTTGATGCGGATGCCCGTTGCGCGGGTGAATCCGTCGTAGAGGGCCTCGTCCGTCTGGTAGTGGCGAGCCGAGTACAAATTCAGCACACCGGTGTCCCTGGTCTGCGACCAGGCTGCGGTGGCGGTGACCAGCGCCAGACCGACCGAGGCGGCGGCGCGCAGGGCAAAACGTCGTTGCATGTGACTCTCCGGGAAGTCGCGGGTGGAAGATGACGGAGGGAGTCTAATGCAAACAATAATGAGTTGCAATTGCGTTATGGAGCGACCATCGGCGTCCTGACCCCGAACGCATCACCGACCGACGCCGTCGGGCACCGTCGCGCCAACCACCGGCCGCCGCAACCTCGCCGCCCCGGGGTTCAGGCCGAAGGCGGCACGTACCCGACGGGTTTGTCCCCGCCATCGCCGAAGAAGAACTGCTCCATCTGGCGCGCAAGGTATTGCCGCGCCCGCGCATCGGCCAGATTCAGGCGGTTTTCGTTGACCAGCATCGTCTGATGCTTCTTCCAGGCCTCGAATGCCTCCTTGCTGACCTCGTTGTAAATGCGCTTGCCCAGATCGCCCGGGTAGGGCGGATAGACCAGGCCTTCGGCCTCTTTCTTCAGGTAGACGCACTGCACCATGCGGGCCATAAACAGGACTCCTTTCGTCAGACGAGTTTCTTGACCAGCACCTTGGAGCGCCGATCCCAGTTGTACTTGCGCTTGCGCGCCTCGGGCAGCCAGTCAGGATCGACCTCGGCAAACCCGCGCTTGATGAACCAGTGCATGGTGCGCGTGGTGAGCACGAAGATGCTCGCCAACCCAGCCGCACGGGCGCGCTGCTCGATGCGCTTGAGCAGGCGCTCGCCGTCGCCCTGGCTCTGCGACTCGGTCGACACCGTCAGCGCGACCATCTCGCCGGTGCGCAACTCGGCATAAGGATAGAGCGCAGCGCACCCGAAGATGACGCCATCGTGCTCGATGACCGTGTAGTTGGCGATGTCGCGCTCGATCTCGGTGCGTTCGCGCCGCACCATGGTGCCGTCCCGCTCGAAGGGTTCGATCAGGTGCACGATGCCGCCGACGTCGTCGGACACCGCCTCGCGCAGGCTTTCCAGCTTCTCGTCGACGACCATCGTGCCGATGCCGTCGTGCGTGAAGACCTCCATCAGCAGCGCGCCGTCGACCGCGAACGGCAGGATGTGCGAGCGCTCGACACCGCCTTCGCAGGCCTTGACGCAGTGTCGCAGGTAGAAGGCGGGATCCGTCGGCCGCTGCGCCGGCGGCAGCGATCCGAGCAGCCTGCGCGCCTCGGCCAGCGACAGTTCGGTGTCGATCGCGCTGTCGGGGTCCGACGGAACCTCGTGCAGGCCGGGGATCTCGGTCACGAACAGCAGCTTGTCGGCCTGCAGCGCGACCGCCGTCGCGGTGGCGACGTCTTCCATCGTGAGGTTGAAGGCCTCGCCGGTGGGCGAGAAGCCGAACGGCGACAGCAGCACGAGCGCGCCGATGTCGATCGCGTTGCGGATCGCCGCACCGTCGACGCGCCGCACGACGCCGCTGTGCAGGAAGTCCACGCCGTCGACGATGCCGACCGGGCGCGCGGTCAGGAAGTTGCCGCTGACGACGCGCACCGTCGCATTGGCCATCGGCGTGTTGGGAAGGCCCTGCGAGAACGCGGCCTCGATCTCGAAGCGCAACTGGCCGGCGGCCTCCTGCGCGCTGTCCAGCGCCACGGCGTCGGTGATGCGCATCCCGTGGCTGAAGCGCGAGGTGTGCCCCTTGGCCGCCAGCTGCTCCGTCACCTGAGGCCGGAAACCGTGCACCATCACGAGCTTGATGCCCATCGCGTGCAGGATGGCGAGGTCCTGCACGAAGCCGTTGAGCTTGCCCGCCGCGATGGCCTCGCCGGCGAGCGCGACCACGAAGGTCTTGCCCCGGTAGGCGTGGATGTGCGGCGCCACCGAGCGGAACCACGGGACGAAGGTGTGCGGGAAGACCAGGCTCATGCTAGGCAAGATTGTGCCGCACCACCCAGATGACGGCGGTCCGCTCGGCGACGCAGGGCCCACCCGGAACCGCCGGGCGCGGTGATCAGCGCCACCACGCACGAGAGCGACGGCTGAACGCGGCGTGCCGATCTGCTGCGGCCGCCCATAATCCCGGGCCCGTGCCGATCCAGCCCCCCGCGCGCGCCAACGCGCTGCCTCCGATCACCTAC
>CAZQPN010000079.1:0-9445 GCA_964595215.1 uncultured Rubrivivax sp.
CGCAGCACCTGCACCGGCACGCCGCCGAGCTTGCCGCCGTTGCGCTCGACGACCATCATGAAGGCGTCGTACTGGTCCTGGCCGAGCGCGCCCTGGGGGCCGGAGAGCTCGGCGACGAAGCCGATCTTGATGGGCGCCTGGGCCTGGGCGAGTGCGGCGACGGTGCCGAGCGCGAGCGCGGCGGCAAGGCGGGTCAGACGTCCGGTCATCGTGTGTTCTCCTGGAGGGGGACGGATCGAAACAGTTTAGGTCTAAAGTAATTCAGGCGGTCCCTGGGGTCAACCCGAAGAAGGCCTGCGCGTTGCCGCGCCACATGCGCGCGCGGTCCGCGTCGGTCAGGAACGCGGCCTCGCCGATGAGCGCGCCGATTCGCTGCTCGCCCAGGGGGAAGGGCGCGTCCGAGCCGAGCATCACGCGGTCGCTGCCCATCACGTCGGTCAGCAGCCGCAGCGCGCCGGCGTCGAACACGGCGCTGTCGACGTGGAAGCGGCGCGCGTAGCTCGACGGCAGCTGCGGGCAGTCCTGGCGGATGATGTCGCGGTGCCGCCAGGCGTTGTCGACCCGCCCGAGCAGCCAGGCGAAGCTGCCGCCGCCGTGCGCGAAGCAGATCTTCAGCGTGTCCGGGATCCGCTCGAGCGCGCCCGACAGGATGAGCGACAGCATGCCGAGCTGGGTCTCGGCCGGCATCGCCACCAGCCAGGGCAGCATCCACTTCTTCATGCGTCCGGCGCCCATCATGTCCCAGGGATGCACCAGCACCGGAATGCCTTCGCGCGCGCAGTGCGTCAGGAAGGCCACCAGCCCGTCGTCGTCCAGGTCGCGCTCGCCGACGTGGTTGCCGATCTGCACGCCGATGCAGCCATCGGCCATCGCGCGCGAGGCCTCGCGGCAGGCCAGGGCCGTGTCCTGCAGCGGCACCTGCGCCAGCGCAAACAGGCGGCCCGGCGCGGCGCGGCAATAGGCCAGCACGTGATCGTTCATGCGTGCGGCCCAGTCCGCCGCGGTCTCGGCCGGCCACGCGTAGCCGAACATCACCGGTGTCGCGCACACCACCTGCGCCGCCACGCCCTGGGCGTCGAGTTCGGCCACGCGAACCAAGGGGTCCCACAGCGAGGCCGTCACCGGCCGGAAGCGGCGGTCGGCGAGCATGATGTGGCCGCGCGAGGGATCGGCGGCGTCGACGGCCAGCCAGGGCGCGCGCTCGGCGTCGACGGCGGCCGCCTCGGCCTGCGCGATGCGCGGGAAGCAGTGCGCGTGCATGTCGACCATGCCGACGCGCGCCGGCGCTGAGGAGGCGGCCGGCGGGGCGCCGTTCCGGTCCTCGGCGACCGCGCTCACGGTGCGCCCCCGCCGAGCAGCCCGGAGACCGCCAGCGCGGCGTGCCAAGCCCGGTGGTCGCGCCCCGGGTGCACCTGGCCGCAGCCGCCGCAGGTGCGCTCGGCATCCGACGAGGCGTAGAAGCGCTCGTAGGCCGCCGGCAGGTCGGCCACGATGTCGGCCAGCTGCAGCTCGGCTCGCGTGACGAGCGCGCCGCAGTGCGCGCAGTGCCACTGGAAAGCGTCGATCAGGCCCTTGGGCCGCTGGCGCTCGACGACCAGGCAGCGGCTGTCGGGCTCGGGCCGCTGCGGCGAGTGCAGCACGTGCGGCGCCATCAGGAAGACGTCGCCCTCGCGCAGGTCGACGCGCTCGTAGCGGCCGCGGTCCCAGACCAGCAGGTGGGCGTTGCCCTTGAACTGCCAGAAGAACTCCTCCAGCGGGTCGTCGTGGAAGTCGCTGCGCGCATTCGGCCCGCCGACGACCGTGACCATGAAGTCGGCGTCGGCCCAGACCTGCTGGTTTCCCACCGGGGGCTTCAACCGGTCGGCATGGTCGTCGAGCCAGCGCTGGAAATTGAAGGGGCGGCCGTAGCGGAAGTCGGTCATGGCGGGGGCGGGGGCGTTCACGGCTTGTAGGCCACGGCCTTGATCTCGATGCGCAGGTGCGGATGCGGCAGCTGGTGCACCGCCACCGTCGTGCGCGCCGGGCCGTCGGGCCCGAAGAACTCGGCGTAGACCTCGTTGTAGCCGCCGAAGTCGGCCATGTCGACGAGGAAGGTGCCGATCTCGACGACGTCGGACAGGTCCGCGCCGACGCTTTGCAGGATGTCGCGGATGTTCTCGATCACCGCCCGCGTCTGGGCGCGGATGTCGAAGCGCACCGTGCCCATGGCGTCGGCCTCGGCGCCGGCGATCGTGTTGTCGGCCCGCCGCGAGCTGGTGCCGGAGACGAACAGGAAGGGCCCGGCGCGCTTGACGTGCGGGTAGGCGCCGCGCGGGCGGGCCTTGCCTTCGAGGACGCGGGCTTCGGTGGAGGACGTGCTCACGGGGTGCTCTCGGGCGCGGGTTTGCGGAACTCGGCGATGTCGGGCGTCGAGCCCCACATGCAGAACGACGACGCGATGGCCGGGAACTGGCGCGGCCGGTAGCCCGCCTCGTCCTCGGGCGCGATCGTGCGCACGCCGGTGGAATATTCGTAGACCATGCCGTCCGGCCCCTCGAAGTAGAGGAACACCGCGCCCGAGGTCGGGTGGCGGCCGGGGCCGAAGACGATCTTCACGCCGCGCTCGCGCAGCTGGTACCAGGCGCGCATGACGTCGTCGATGCTCGCGACCTGGTGGTTGACGTGCTGCACGCCGGCGCGCGTGGTCGGGAACAGCGCCACCTTGTGGTGCACCGGGTCGATGCGCAGCAGCGCCGCCTGGCCGATGCGGTCGGAGACGCGTGCGCCGAGCACGCCGCACCAGAAGGCCTCGTCGCGCGCGGCGTCGGTGGTGCACAGGCCGACGTGCGAGAAGCCGGTGATGCCGGCGTCGCGCGACGGGAAGTGGCGGCGCCCGCTGTGGTGCGGCCGCACGACGAGATCGATGTGGTTGCCGGTCGGGTCGGGGAAGCTCACGTAACCCTCGACGCGGCGCTGCTCGCACGCGTCGCGCGTGCCGTGGCGCACCGGCAGGCCGCGGTCCTCGATCTGGCCGGCGGCGGCGTCGAGCGCGGTGGCGTCGCGCAACTCGAAGCCCACCGTGTGGTCGCGCGGGTCGCCCTCGAAGTAGACCAGCGTGTGGTCGCGGTCGTCGCTGCGGTAGTAGCGCGCGCCGGCTTCCTCGCGCGCCAGTTCCAGGCCGACGACCTCGCGCGCGAAACGATCCGCGGCCGCGAGGTCGCGCGTGCCCAGGCGCACGTAGCGGATGTCCAGCAGGTCGACCAAGCCCAGACCCCTCCTGCGCCGAGCGACATGCCCCGCGACGTGGTCAATATAGCCCCCGGGCCGGGCGAGGGCCATCCGGGGCGCGCCCGATGGAACGGGCGCCATGTCGGTGGCTTCATCGTTCACCGCGGCACCCGCGATGGACGAGGTCGGTCGAGGTTGTCGTGCGGCTTGCGGCAGATCCCCTGCCCGTCCTGCGGGCCGGCTCACGTCATAGCGGCAGCCCGACGTAGTTCTCGGCCACCGCCGTCTGCATCGCCTTCGAGCTCATCAGGTAGTCCAGCTCAGCCAGCTGCATGCGGGCGCCGAACTCGCCGTTCTCGGGGAACTTGTGCATCATGGTCGTGAACCACCATGAAAAGCGCTCGGCCTTCCACACCCGGGCCAGCGCGCGACGCGAATAGCCGTCGATGCCGGCGTCGCTGCCGCGGTAGTGCTCGGCCAGCGCCTGCGACAGCAGGCCGACGTCGCCGGCGGCCAGGTTCAGCCCTTTCGCGCCGGTCGGCGGCACGATGTGCGCCGCGTCGCCGGCCAGGAACAGCCGTCCGTGGCGCATCGGCTCGGCGACGAAACTGCGCAGCGGCGCGATGCTCTTCTCGATCGACGGGCCTGTGACGAGCTTGTCGGCCAGCCCGACCGGCAGTCGGGCGCGGAACTCCGACCAGAAGGCGTCGTCGCTCCAGTCCTCGACCTTGTCGTCGAGCGAACACTGCACGTAGTAGCGGCTGCGCGTCGGGCTGCGCAGGCTCGCGAGCGCGAAGCCGCGATCGTGGTTCGCGTAGACGATCTCGTGCGAGATCGGCGCCACGTCGGCCAGGATGCCCAGCCAGCCGAAGGGGTAGACCTTCTCGAAGGTGCGCAGGATGTCGGCCGGGATGCTGCGCCGGCTGACGCCGTGGAAGCCGTCGCAGCCGGCGACGAAGTCGCAGTCCAGGCGGTGCTCGACACCGTCCTTGCGGTAGCCGACCCAGGGCTTGTCGCCGTCGACGCCGTGCAGCGCCACGTCCTCGGCCTCGTAGACCGTCGTCAGGCCGGCGGCGGCACGGTGGTCCATCAGGTCGCGCGTGACCTCGGTCTGCCCGTACACAACGACGTTCTTGCCAGTCAGGCCGAAGAGGTCGATGCGATGCACCTGACCGCCGAAGACGAGCACGAAGCCGTCATCGACCAGACCCTCGCGGTGCAGGCGCTCGCCGACGCCGGCCTCGTCGAGCAGATCGACGCAGATCTGCTCGAGCACGCCGGCACGGATGCGCCCGAGCACGTACTCGGCGCTGCGCTGCTCGAGCACGACGTTGGCGATGCCGGCCTTGGCCAGCAGGGCACCGAGCAGCAGCCCCGACGGCCCGGCCCCGATGATCGCGACTTGGGTGCGCATCGCAGTCTCCTTGAGGATTTTGTCTTGACAAACCGCAAGTCTGGGTCTGGCGCCGTGGGCTGGCAATGGACAGTTCAGCCATTGGCTTGGACAATTCGAACCCTTGCTGTCCGCTGGCGTCCGGCCCGTGTGCCCTCGATGGCGACGCAGCGTGCCTGCCGAAGCCTCCGCTGTCCTGCCGGATGTCGATCCACCGTAGCCCGCTGCCAGCCTATGCGCTCTACGGCGAGGGAGCGGGTGCGCCGGCCGAGCCGCTGCACGTCGAGGCCATCGCCGCGCGATCCCGCCATCACGACTGGGAGATCCAGCCGCACCGCCACGCCTCGCTGTTCCAGATCCTGGTCATCCGCCACGGCGGCGCCGAGGCCACGCTGGACGGCGCCACGGTCCGCTTGCACGGGCCGGCCGCCGTCACGGTGCCGGCGCTGGCCGCGCACGGCTTCCGGTTCGACCCCGACGTCGACGGCATCGTCTGCACCGTCGCCGATGCGCACATCGATCGCCTGCTGCAGGGTCGGCCCGGACTGACGGCCGCGCTGCGCCGACTTCAGGCCTGGCCGATGGCGCCGCACGACGACGCCAGCGCGCGCGAAGTGCAGCGCGCCGCGTCCACGCTGCAGGCCGAGTACGCGGCCGACGCGCGCTGGCGTGCGATGGCGCTGGACACCGCGCTGGCGGCGCTGCTCCTGGCACTGGCGCGCAGCGCGCCAGCGGCCGAACCGCCGCCGGCAACCAGCGGGCGCGCGCTGGTGCACGTGCGTCGGTTGCGTGAGCTGGTCGACCGACGGTTCCGTCAGCAGCCGACCGTGGCCGCGCTTGCGGCCGACATCGGCATCACACCGACGCAGCTCAATCGCGCCTGCCGCCAGGTGCTCGGCAGCGGCGCACTGGCGGTGCTGCACGAGAGGCTGCTGCGCGAGGCGCAGCGCGAACTGGCCTACACCACGCTGGCGCTGAACCGCATCGCGCTCGACCTCGGCTTCTGCGACGCCGGCTACTTCACCCGCTTCGTGCTGCGCCATGTGGGCTGCACGCCGAGCGCGTGGCGGGCGCGCTTGCGCGGCCAGCACGAGCCCTGAGGGCGCGTGCACCGCTGCGCCGGGGGCATGGCGCAACGGGTCGGCCGGCGATGCCCGGGGCCGCGGCCGCCGATCAGAAGCGGTGGCGCACGCCGATGCTGTAGTTGCGGCCGCTGGACAGGCCGTCGAGCTTGTCGAGCATCAGCGCCGCGTAGACGTCGGTGCGCTTGGACAGGAAGTGGTCGTAGCCCAGGCTGACGGTGTCGCGGTCGGGCCCGGTCTCGGGCGACAGTCGGCCCCACTGGACCAGCGCCTTGCCAGCGCCCGCGGGCACCGCCGCACCGATGCCGGTGATGTCCCACTCATTGCCGGTGGCGTCGTTGTCCACGCGGCCGATCTGGCCGAAGAACTTGACCGCCTTCAGGTCATACGACCCGGCCACCTGCCACGCCTGGGTGTTGGCCAGCGTCGCCCCCTTGGACACGCGCTGGTAGGCCGCCGCCAGGCCGATCGGCCCGCTGAAGTACATCGCGCTGACGCCGCCGTTGCGGCCGCCGTTGCCCTCCCCGAGCGCAGCGTGGGCCGTCAGGCTCAGGCCACCGAGGTTCGGGCTGGCGTACTTCACCGAGTCGCTCCAGCCGGTGTCACCGGTGACGGTGCCGCTGGTGAAGTAGTGCCGGATGCTGGGCGACAGGCCGAACGCGTCGCCGAAGGCGTTGAAGACCAGCGTCTGCACGAACAGCGACGTCGTGTTGCGACCCAGACTGACCGAGCCCCAGGGCGTGGCCAGGCCGACCCAGGCGCTGCGCGCCCAGAAGGGGTCGCCATCGAAGCGGCCAGCGGACGCGGAGTCGGCGCGCATGAAGCTCTCGACCGCGAAGTTGGCGCGCAGCCCGCCACCCAGGTCCTCGCTGCCCTTCGCGCCCCAGAAGCTGGTCGTCATCTTGCCGCTCTCGATGCCGTTCGTGGCCGGCGCGCCGGGCGCCTGCGTGCGGCTGACCGATACGTCGATGAGGCCGTACAGCGAGACGCTGGACTGGGCCTGCGCCGCGCCGGCGGCGAGCAGGGCGGCCGCGCACGTGGCCGCCGCGCGGAAGGCAGGAAGGGAAGGTCGCATGGGTGTCCTCGTGAGGGGGTTGTCTGCCCGATCGATCCGGGTCTTCCCTCACCCGATGCAACTTCCGTTCCCGGCGTCGGCACCGACGCGCCGCCGCCGGCCGCACCGTCACGGTGCGGCTGCGGCCCCCCTGCCACCGCCCGCGCGCTCGATGCGCACGTCCAGCCGGCCGCTGCGCACGTGCAGGTCGCGCTGCGGGAACGGGATCTCGACGCCGCGCGTGTGCAGCTCGTCGTCCAGCGCCCACATCAGCTTGGCGTGGGTCGAGCCGGGCGCGGTCGTGAGCTTGCGGTTGGCCCAGACGACGAGCTCGTAGTCCATCGAGCTGTCGCCATAGGCGATCAGCCAGGCGGTCGGCTCATGCCCCGGCTCGTCGAGGATGCCGTCGACGCGGCGCGCGGCAGCGATCGCGGCCTCGCGCACCAGTTCCTTGGGCGTGCCGTAGGCGACGCCGAAGGGCACCCGCATGCGGCGCCAGGTGGCGTCGAAGGTCCAGTTGATGACGCGGCCGTTGATGAACTCGGAGTTCGGCACCAGGACGTCGATCTCGTCGTTGGTCGTGATGCGCGTGTACCGCATCGCGATCTCCTTGACGTTGCCGCGCACGCCCGACTCGAGGTCGACGAAGTCACCGACGCGCATCGTGCCCTCGAGCAGGATGATGATGCCGCTGATGAAATTGGAGAAGACGTTCTGCAGCCCGAAGCCCAGGCCGAAGGCCACCGCGCCGCCGAGCAGCGCGATGCTGGACAGGTCGATGCCGGCGTGGTTGAGCACCACGATCGTGCCCACCACCCACACCATGTAGCGCACGAGGCGCGACAGCAGGTGCATGCGCGCCTGGTGCGCCGGGTGCTCGTCGGCCCCCTTGCGCCGGGCCACGCGCAGCAGCCCGCGCTCCAGCACCAGGGCGATCCACCAGATCGCCAGCACCAGCGCCAGCGTCAGCGCCAGGTTGGCCAGCGTGATCTGCGCCTGGCCGACCGCGAACAGCGGCTGGGAGAGCCAGCCGCCGATCGCAGCGAGGCCGTCGGTCACGCCGTGGCCGAGGGCGAGGTGGCGTGCTCGGTGCCGTTCTCCGCGCTGCCGCGCAGCTTGACGACGACCACCGGACACCCGGCGATCTGCGTCAGGTGGCCCATCACGCTGCCGAGCACCAGGCGCGCCAGCGTGCCGCGGCCGTGCGAGCCGACGACGATCATGCCGCAGCCGTTTTCCTTGGCGGTGCGGTTGGCCGCCTCGGCCGGGTCCTCACCGACCGTCGTCAGGCTGCGGCAGGGCACGCCGGCGGCCTCGGCCAGTCCCTGCGCGGTGGCGAAGGCGCGCGCCGCCTGCTCGCGGCCCAGCGCCTCGTGGTCGGCCACCGGTTCGAACATCGCGACGTCGACCTCGCCCAGCATCGGTGGCGCGGGCGGGATCGCGGCCAGCAGCAGAAGCTCGGCGCCCAGGGCGCGCGCCAGGCGCACGGCCTCTTCGGCCGTGGCGCGCCCCAAGGGTGTGTCGTCCACCAGCACGAGCAGGCGGTCGTAGGCGGCAGCGGTCATGGCGGTCTCCATACGGCGGTGATGGCTCATTGTAGGAAGCACGCGCCATGCCGGCCCCCGGGATCGCCCGCTGTCGGGCGCGCCCGCCCCGCGGCGGCACGTCGCGCGGGACCGCTCTGCGGCGGACGTGAGCGGCCGGCGGCGGCGGAGTCGTGCTCAGTGGCTGGCGTGCAACGCCTCGTCGAGCACCTCGACCCAGTGGCGCACCGGCGTCGCCGTGCCGGTCTGCAGGTGCTGGATGCAGCCGATGTTGGCCGACACGATGGCCTGCGGCTCGGCCGCCGCCAGATGCCCCAGCTTCCGGTCACGCAGCTGCGTCGAAAGCCCGGGCTGCAGCACGCTGTAGGTGCCCGCCGAGCCGCAGCACAGGTGGCTTTCCGACGCCGCCAGGTGCACCTCGAACCCGAGTGCGCGCAGCCCCGCCTCGACGCCGCCGCGCAACTGCTGCCCGTGCTGGAGCGTGCACGGCGGATGGAAGGCCAGCCGCGTCGGGCCGGGCCGCCCGGCCGCAGCGGCGGACCGGCGCGGCATGCGCGGCTTCAGCACCGGCACCAGGTCGGGCAGCAACTCGGACAGGTCGCGCGTCAGCGCGGCGATCCGGCTGGCCTTGTCGGCATAGGCCGGATCGTGCGCCAGCGCATGTCCGTAGTCCTTGACGGTGACGCCGCAGCCGGAGGCGTTCATCACGATCGCCTCGACACGGCCGTGCCCCGTCAGCCCCTCGACCAGCGGCCACCAGGCGTCGATGTTGCGGCGCATGTCGGCCAGCCCGCCGTCGGCGTCGCCCAGGTGCGTGCGGATGGCGCCGCAGCAGCCGGCCTCGTCGGCCACCAGCGTCTGGATGCCGGCGCTGTCGAGCACGCGCGCGGTGGCGGCGTTGATGCCCGGCATCATCGCCGGCTGCACGCAGCCCATCAGCATCAGCACCTTGCGTGGGTGCTCGCGCGTCGGCCAGCGCTTCAGGTGCGCCGGCGTTCGCGCCGGCACCTTGGCCTTCCGCGCCGCCGGCAGCAGCGGCCGCACCGCCTGGCCGAGCGCCATCGCCGGGCCGAACAGCGGCGAGGTCAACCCGTTCTTCAGCGCGCCGCGCAGCAGCCGCTCGGCCAGCGGCCGCTCGACGCGCGCCTCGACGAGCTTGCGTCCG
>CAZQPN010000080.1:0-9411 GCA_964595215.1 uncultured Rubrivivax sp.
CCCGTTCCCGCGGCTGACCACGATCATGCGCCACTGCGCGGCCCGCCACGGCGCTGGCGCCGCTCGGCCAGCGGCCGCTTGCCCTTGAGCTGGCGCTCGATGCCGTCGTTGAGCGTGCTGCGCAGCGCCAGCACCTCGTCGACATGGCCGTACACGCCCTCGAAGCGCAGCCCCAGCCACAGCCACAGCGTGCAGGCGCGCAGCGCCTGCTCCATGCGCTCGAGCCGGCTGTGCGCGTCGACCTCGTCCAGGAAGGCCGGCCGCCCGGCCTGGCCGGTGCGCGCGTGCGACTCGGCCCAGTCCAGGTAGGCCTCGACCAGCGTCGCGGTGCGCGTGTCGACCGGCGCCTGCGCGTAGGTGAAGCGCATGCGCAGCGGCAGCGCCGGCGCGCGCTCGTCGAGCTGGCCAGCCAGGTCGAGCATCTGCTCCAGCGGCGCGACCGCGAAGTGCGCGTCGTCCAGCCGCAGCTGCTCGACGAAGACCGCCAGCACCTCGCGCAGCCGCGTGCGCTGCAGCCGCTCGGCGATCGTCGCCACGTGCCAGGGGTTGGGCGCCACCGGGGCCTTGAAGTCGCGTGGCGCGCGCGGCTGCTGCGGCAGCAGCTCCTGCAGCATCGCCGGCGCCTCGGGCTCGGCGCCGTCGAGCACGCCGACGAAGCCCTCCTCGTGCATGCCGTAGCGTCCGGCGCGGCCGGCGATCTGGTGCACCTCGGACACGTCGAGCGCGCGGTCGGCCACGCCGTCGTACTTCACCAGCGTCGAGAACAGCACACGCCGGATCGGCAGGTTCAGACCCATCCCGATGGCGTCGGTGGCGACCAGGATGTGCGACGCGCCCTCGGCGAAGCGCTCGGCCTCGCGCCGACGCACCTCGGGCGGCAGCGCACCGTAGATCACCGACACCGGGTGCCCGTTGGCAGCGATGCGGTCGCGCAGCATCAGCACCTCGCGCCGGCTGAAGGCGACCACCGCGTCGCCGAGCTTGAGCTGCTCCAGCGGCACCGTGCGCGGCAGCAGCTGCACGTGCTGCTTGCGCTCGAAGGTCTGCGCTTCGCAACGCTCGCCGCACAGGCCGAGCAGGCGCTCGATGGCCGGTACCGCGAAGGCCGAGCAGATGACGATGACCTCGCGCGCGGGCACCGCGACGATGGCCTGCGTCCAGGCCCAGCCGCGCGAGCCGTCGAAGATCATCTGCGCCTCGTCGATGACGGCGACGTCGATCTCGCGCTGCGTGTTCATCATCTCGATCGTGCTCGAGACGACGCGCGCGCCCTCGGCCGGCACGTTCTCCTCGCCGGTGAGCAGCGAGCAGGGCACGCCGCGGCCCATCAGCCGGTCGCGTCCCTCCAGCGCGAGCAGGCGCAGCGGTGCCAGGTAGGCGCCGTCCAGCGCCTGCGCCAGGCGCTCGAAGGCGGCGTGCGTCTTGCCGCTGTTGGGCGGGCCGACGAACAGCCGGATGCGGCGCTGCAGCGCGCGCGCCTTCGGGAATGTTGCCGGGTAGCCGTGGAAGGCCAGTTCGCCCGCCAGGCCGTCGAGCGCGTCGAGCTCATCGGCCTGCCGCGCCCAGCGCTGCTCGGCGCGTGTGCAGGCGGCCAGCAGCTCGTCCAGCGGCAGCGGTGATGCGCACTCGGCCTGCAGCCGCGGCAGCAGCGACGCCAGGTGCTGCGGCGCGGCGCGGCGCGCCGCACCGATCAGCGATTCGACGTGCGTCACCACCGCCGCCGCCTGCGGATGCTGCGCCGGCGGGCCCATCGCGGCCTGCAGCGCCGCCGTGTCGCCGTCGCGGAAGAAGGCCCATACGGCCGCCGCATCGACCGGCACGCGATGGAAGATCGGCAGCTTCCAGCCGGGCTCCGACAGCGTCAGCGTGTGGCGGATCAGGCGCGTCCACGCGCCGGCGCGCCGCGTCACCGCGATCGCCTCGAGCGCCCCGAAGCGCTCCAGCATCAGCGGCCGCGCGTTGGCGCCGCCGCCCAGCGCCTGCAGGTGCTCGAGCGCGGCCGGGATGTCGGCCGGCGCGATCCAGCGGCTCGGCCGCTGGCCGGGCACCGGCTTTTGCAGCATGACCAGGCCCAGGCCGTCGAGGTGCGCCTCGGGGTCGGTGCCAGGGTCGGCCAGGAAGTCGGCCGGGCGCACGACCTGCGGCAGGTGGTGCAGCGCGTGGCGGATGCGCGCCAGCGCCTTGGCATCGACGCCCTCGGGCAGGCGGGCCAGGTGGCGCGGGTCGGGCAGGGCAGGCGCGTCCTTGGCGGCGCGGCCGGGGGTCGAAGGCATGGGCGGACAGGAATCGGACGTCGGAAGCCGGATGTTCGCTCATCGGCGGCGCGTTGCCGGCCCCCAGATGACAAAAACGTCATCTGGGCGTTCGGAAGGCGTCGGCTTCGATCTCTAACCTTCTCTCCATGCCGGACGCGCACAGCGCCTCCGACAGACAACGAAGACACCATCCACCCCGATCAAGGAGTCCCTCATGAACACCCGCCACATCCTCGCCGCCGCCGCCATCGCCCTCGTCACGAGCGGCACCGCGTTCGCCCAGGAAGCCACCCCCGACACGTGGCTGAACGTCACGAGCAGCCCCAGCCGCGAGGCCGTGCACACCGAGGCCGTCGCCGCCGTGCAGGCCGGCCGCGTCAGCCACGGCTACGGCGAGGCGTTTCGCTTCGACCGCATCACCACCGACAGCGGGCTGACACGCGCCCAGGTCCGCGCCGAGGCGACCGAAGCCGTCCGCCTGGGCCTGACCGGCCACGGCGAGCTGAGCGCCCCGATGGCGACGCCGGCACAGTCGGAGGCGATCCGCCAGGCCGGCCTGCGCGCGGTCGCCGCCTTGGTCGCGCAGGCCCGCTGACCGCGCGCCGACGACCCGGCGCCGCGCCGGTTCAGGCGGCGCGGCGCCGGCGGCGTGCCGGCCGGTCTGAGCCGGTGCCGACGAGGGCCGCGTGCAGCGCCACGTAGGCCTGCGCCAGCTTGTGCCCCGGCTCCAGGAAGACCAGCGGTCGCGCGAGCTCGTGCGATTCGCGCACCTTGACGCTGGCGCCGAGGTAGGGCTCGAGCACCGGCAGGCCCTCGTCCTTGAGCGCCTGCACCGTGCGCTGCGGCAGGCTGGCGCGCGGCTGGAACTGGTTGACGACGATGCCCTCGACCTTCAGGGTCGGGTTGTGGTCGGCCTGCATCTCCTGCACCACCTCCATCAGCCCGTACAGCGCCTGGCGCGAGAAGTCGTCGCAGTCGAACGGGATCAGGCAGGCGTCGGCGGCGATCAGCGCCGAGCGGGCGTAGAAGTTCAGCGCCGGCGGGGTGTCGATCCAGATCTCGTCGTAGTCGGCCGCCAGCTCGGCCAGCGCGTCGCGCAGCTTGTAGATCTTGTGCCGGCTCTCGAGCTTGCCGTGCAGCTCCTCCAGCGCCGGGCTGGCGGGCATCAGGTGCAGGTGCTCGAACGGCGTCGCGGTCACGAAGTCGGCGGTGCCGGGGCCGCGCAGGCTGAACTTCAGCGTCTGCTCGAAGAAGCCGGCGACGCCGTCGTGGGCCGCCTCCAGCGCCGCGTCGACGCCGTCGCCCAGCAGGTAGCGGCTGGCATTGCCCTGGACGTCGAGGTCGACGACCAGCGTGCGCCGTCCCTGCTGCGCTGCCACCGCGGCCAGGTTGCAGGTGATCGTGGACTTGCCCACCCCGCCCTTCTGGTTGAACACGACGCGGCGCATGGCAGAGCCCCCCTTGGATGCGGAAAAGCGAAGGCGTCATTGTGCACCGCACCATCGTCGCCTTGGCAAGGTCCCTGCCAACCTCGGGCGCCCGATGGCGAGTCCGGCTCCCGTGTCGGCGGCGACCGCCACCGCGCGTCGACCGTCAGAACGGCGCCTCGACGCCGCCGTCGACAATCCGCGCATGAGCGCCCCCGCCGAACCCGGCCTCTTCCGCCCGCGCCTGACCCTGCTGACGCTGACGCGCGGCGACGGCCTGCTCGGCCTGCGCGCGGTGCCCGGCTTCGGCCCGCGCGGCGCGCAGGCCAGCGTCGCGCGCGTGGACTGGACCTACCGCACCGCCGCCGGCCTGACCTGGGAGACCCCGGCGCCGCAGCGGCTGCTCGGCACGCGTTCGGCGTCCACCGTCGTGCTGCGCGGCGCGTGGGACGCGCGCACGACGCTGCAGCGCGATGTCGCGACCGAGGCCGACGCACGCGACGCGCTCTGGGCCAGTGGCCTGCGCCCTCTGCCGCCAGCCGCGTTCCAGTGGCGGCGCCCGGAGGCCGCCGAGGGCCACGACGACTTGTGGTCGCTGCCCGAAGAGTCGACCTTCGGCGCGTTCTGGGCCGACCAGGTGCCGCGTCTGCAGGCGCAGGGCTGGCAGGTCGTCGTGCGGCCGGGCTTCGCGCACGTCAGCGTGCCGGTCGAGCGCTGGCGGCTCGTCATCCACACCGACAGCGGCGAGGCGATGGGCCACGAGCCCGACGCGACGCGCCCGCCGTCGCTGGGCGCGGTCACGGCGCTGGGCGAGCCGCGCCGCGAAGGCTCCTACCTGCTCAGCCTGGGCATCGACGTCGACGGCCAGACGCTGGACCTGGCGCCGCTGATCGCCGACCTGCTCAAGCGCGACGCGCGCTGGCTGAAGGCGCACGAGGTGGCCGCGATCGACGACGCGTCGCTGATCCTGCTGCGCGCACCCGGCGGCCGCCACATCGAGGCGCCGGCGGCACCGCTGAAGGCCATCGTCGGCGCCCTGCTGGACCTGCTGACCGACCCGAAGCGTCCGCCCGAGGGTCCGCTGCAGTTGTCGACCTGGGAGGCGCAGCGCATCGAGGCGCTGCGCGCCGGGCTGGCCGACACCCAGGCCGCGCGTGCCGGCGCGGCCGGCGCCTGGGCACTGCAGGGCCCGGCCGGGCTCGCCGCGCTGGCCGAACGCCTGCAGGCCGCCGGCGCGCCGCCGCCGGTGGCGCCACCGACCGGGCTCGGCCTGACGCTGCGCGACTACCAGCGCCAGGGGCTGGCCTGGCTGCAGTACCTGCGCGCGCACGGTCTGGCGGGCATCCTGGCCGACGACATGGGCCTCGGGAAGACGGCCCAGGTACTGGCGCACCTGCTGGTCGAGAGACACGCCGGGCGGGCCGACCGGCCGTCGCTCGTCGTGCTGCCGACCTCGCTGATCGCCAACTGGCAGGCCGAGGCGGCGCGCATCGCGCCGGCGCTGCGCGTGCTGGTGCTGCAGGGGCCGCAGCGCGCGCGCCGCTTCGCCGACATCGGCGCGCACGACGTCGTCTTCACGACCTACCCGCTGCTGTGGCGCGACATCGATGCGCTGCAGGCGCAGCCCTGGCACCTGGTGGTGCTGGACGAGGCGCAGACGGTGAAGAACGCCGGCAGCCGCGCCGCCGGGGCGCTGCGGCGGCTCGCCGGCCGCCACCGCCTGTGCGTCACCGGCACGCCGCTGGAGAACCACCTGGGCGAGCTGTGGGCGCAGTTCGACTGGCTGATGCCGGGCTTCCTCGGCGACGCGCGCCAGTTCGCGCGCCTGTGGCGCAAGCCGATCGAGGAGAACGGCGAGACGCTGCGCGCGCAGCTGCTCGCCGCACGCGTGCGTCCCTTCATCCTGCGCCGCCGCAAGGCCGACGTCGCCGCCGAGCTGCCGCCCAAGACCGAGGTCACGCGGCGCGTGCGGCTCGAGGGGGCGCAGCGCGCGCTCTACGAGAGCGTGCGTGTCGCCGCCGACACCCAGGTCCGGCGCGTGCTGGCGCGTCAGGGCTTCGCCGGCGCGCAGATCGCGGTGCTGGACGCGCTGCTCAAGCTGCGCCAGGTCTGCTGCGACCCGCGCCTGGTCAAGGGCCGCACGCTGCCGGCCGGCATGCCGTCGGCCAAGATGGCGCTGCTGGCCGAGATGCTGCCCGAGCTGGTCGACGAGGGGCGGCGGGTGCTCGTCTTCAGCCAGTTCACCGAGATGCTGGCGCTGGTCGAGGAGGCGCTGGCCGGACTCGCGCTGCCGCACCTGGTGCTGACCGGCGAGACGCCGCCGGCGCGGCGCGGCGCGGTCGTCAAGCGCTTCCAGGCCGGCCACGAGCCGGTTCTGCTGCTGAGCCTGAAGGCCGGTGGCGTCGGCCTGAACCTGACCGCCGCCGACACCGTGATCCACCTCGACCCCTGGTGGAACCCGGCGGTCGAGCAGCAGGCGACCGACCGCGCGCACCGCATCGGGCAGGACCAGCCGGTGTTCGTCTACCGCATCGTCGCCGAGGGCAGCATCGAGGAGCGCATGCTGGCGCTGCAGGCGCGCAAGGCGGCGCTGGCCGAGGGCGTGCTCGGGCACGACAGCGCCGAGGCCCGCAAGTTCGACGCCGAGGACCTGCAGGGACTGCTGGCCCCGCTGGAGACGCCGTGAAGAACCAGGGCGCCGGCAGGCTCGTCTACTCGACCGAGGTCGGGCGCATGTGCCCGGAGTGCCGGCAGCCGGTCGCGGCCTGCAGCTGCGCCGCGCAGGCCGCGGCGACGAAAGCCGCCCAGGCGCGCGCGCGGGGCGACGGCATCGCCCGCGTCCAGCGCGAGACCCAGGGCCGGGGCGGCAAGACGGTGACGGTCGTGCGCGGCCTGCCGCTGGATGCCGAGGCACTGGCCGCGCTCGGCAAGCAGTTGCGCGCCGCCTGCGGCACCGGCGGCACGGTGCGCGACGGCGTGCTGGAACTGCAGGGGGACCAGGCCGACAAGGCGCTGGCGTGGCTGGCGGCGCGCGGCTTTGCGGCCCGACGCTCCGGCTGAAGCCGGCGGGCCGCGCCGCGCCATCTCCTGCCGCTACGGGTTGCGCGGGATGCCGACGACGAACGGCACGTCGAAGGTCTGGCCGCCGGCCGTCACCTGCACGCGACCCAGCAGCGTGGACCCGGGCAGGAACGCGTCGGGGGCCGCGGCCTGCACGGTCCAGCGCAGCCGGTAGGTCGGCAGGCTCAGGCTCAGCAGCCGGCCCACGCTGCCGTAGAGCGGCAGCAGCTGCTCGGCGGTGTCGGCGTAGAGCATCGCCCCGCCGGTCTGGTTGGCGAGCTCGCCGAGCGCCTCGATGTCGACCAATTCAGACAGGCCGATCGTGAACAGGCGCAACTGGTCCGCGTTGGCCGCCGCGATCGTCTGCTGGCGCGCCGCGCGGCACGCGTCCGGCGACTCGCAGGTGTTTTCCTCGCCATCGGTGAAGACGACGATCGCCTTCGCGATGCCGGCTGGCAGGGTGGGGTCGGCCACGATCTGCTCGCGAAGGGTGTCGATCGATGCGTACAGCGGCGTCCCGCCGCCCACGAGCGGCGCGAGCGCGTCCAGCTCGGGGAACAGGGCCGGCGCGGCGGCCTGGTCCCGGAACGGCGGGTACACCGTCAGCGGGCGCACGGGAATGACCCCGCCCGGGTCGGCGGCAAAGGCCGCGAGCAGGGCCAGGGAGTCGTCACCCAGTCCGGCGAGAAAGGCCTTGGCGGAGAACAGCCGCGCGCCGGTGGCGTCGCTCAGCGCGATGCTGCCGCTCTGGTCCAGCAGCAGCGCGGCGGCGTAGGGCCGGACCGGGCCGCCGGGGATCACCTCCAGCATCTCGGGCGTCGGCGTGGCGGGCGTGTAGGCGGCGTCCGCCTGCAGGCTGCCACGCACGCACTCGTTGACGTCGTTGGCCGGGTCCGGCACGCATGGACGCAGTTCGAACTGCGCCAGGCCGAGGTTCTCGACCGGCAGGGCGTCGCCGCCGACGATGACCAGCTCGATCTCGAACTGCAGCTGCTGCGCGCTGTTCGTCGACGTCGGCAGCACGCCGCTGCGCGAGGTCAGCGAACCGCCGGCCGCCGATGTCGCGCGGTCGAGCGTGACCGCCACCGTGTTGACCTGCCCGCCGACGATCGCCGCCGTGACGGACCGGTCGATGAAGGTCGCACGCGACACCGCCACGTCGGCCGTGCCGTCGGGCCACACGACGGGCATCTGCGCCACGCCCTGCGCGTCGCTGACGCCGGTCACGCGGACCCCGGCCAAGGTCCCCTCGACGGCCGCACCGGCCACGGCAGCGCCAAAGGCATCGCGCACCGACACCTGCAACACCCCGATCGCCGCCGACGGGCCCTGGTCGGGCGCCGCGTCGCTGATGCCGCCGCTGCAGGCCACGAGTGCGAGGCCACTCGCCAGGCCGACCAGCCACGCCCAGGCCCGCCCACCCCGCGCCCGTTCGCGGGTGCCGGCGGGTGAACGCGGCGGGGCCGCCGTGGCCTGGCGCGCGCCGTCGACCGTCGATTGACTTCTCATTCCGTCTCCTTGCGGTTTCGTATGGCCCGGGCCAGCCCGGCACGATGGCGGCCCTCGACGCGCCACGCGTGCTTGTGCGCTGCCGACATGGATGAAGGCTATGCAGTGAGGATGGCGCGGTCTGTTCGGAACCGCACACGACGGTCCGAGGTGCGGCGATCCGGCCATCGTCCCCTGACACGGCGGCCGGTGAGGCCGGTGCGCGGACGGCTGCGACAGCCCTCGGCGCGCGCAGCGGGGTGCTGTGCAGACCCGGGGCCGGCGCCCGAGGTGGCCCGTTGTCTAGGCCACTGCGCCTGGCGCGAGGAGGTCCGCGCCCAGGTGGCCGACCTTCACGAGGATCAACGCGCCCTCCGGCCCGGTGAAGGGCGTGTGGCGGCTCCAGCGCGGGCTGCGCAGCCAGCTGCCGGCCGGGTAGGCACCGCCCTCGTCGTGGAAGACCCCTTCAAGCACCAGGATCTCCTCCCCGCCGGGGTGGACATGGGTCTGGAAACGCGTGCCCGGCGCCCAACGCACCAGCGCGGTGTCGATGCCGTCGTGCCCGTGCAGCGGCAGCACCGACAGTCCGGGCACGAGGCCGGGCCGCCAGGCGGCGCGACGGGTGTCGATGCGCGCCGGCTCGGTGTCGCCGGCCGCGAACTGCCACAGCTTGACGAACAGCAGGCAGCCGTCGCGCGAGAACGGCGCATGCGACGTGCCCGGCGGGTTGCGCAGGTAGACGCCGGCCGGATGGTCGCCGGTCTCGTCGGAGAACGTGCCGTCGAGCACCAGGATCTCCTCGCCGCCGCCGTGCACGTGGGTGTCGAAGCGTGCCCCCGGTGCGTAGCGCACGAGGCTGGTCGCACGCGCCACCTCGGCGCCGACGCGGTCGAGCATGCGGCGCTCGACGCCGGGCAGCGGCGACGGCGTCCAGATGGCGTCGGCGGCGAGGGAGACGGCGCGCACGCCGAAGTCGTCGTTCAGGTTCATCGGTCAGGTGCCTCGAAAGAGGGACGGACTGGGGACACACCGGGCTCAGGCGCTCAGCCGATGGTCGGTGCGCGGCGCCGGCTCGGCCAGCGCGCGCGCGATGGCGTCGCGCCGCACACGCGGCCGCGGCACCCGCTGGTCGAACCAGGCGCGCACGTCCTCGTCCAGCCCGATGCCGTGCATGTAGTTGT
>CAZQPN010000081.1:0-9351 GCA_964595215.1 uncultured Rubrivivax sp.
CAGTCTGACCCGGACGCTCATCAAGCAGGCTGGCCTCTCTGGAGAAGCGCAAGGTAGGGCAACCGCTTCGCGGCTACCTGTACGCTTACGGCGTGGACAACCACTCCCCATGCCCCTTCTGTGCCGTGGCTCCGGAGCGCGTGCTGTTGCGCAACGGCTGCGCCATCTCCTTTCGCGACGCATACCCCGTCAGCCCGGGTCACACGCTGGTGATCCCCGTACGGCACGTGTCTTCGTTCTTTGATGCGACGCCAGAGGAACGCGCGGCGATGTTCAGCCTGCTCGAGGAGGCGAAACGGCAGCTTCAGGTCAAGTTCTGCCCCGCCGGCTACAACATCGGCATCAACGATGGTGCCGCGGCCGGGCAGACGGTGAACCACTTGCACATTCATCTGATACCCCGCTACGCCGGTGACCGACCCGATCCACGCGGTGGCGTTCGTTGGGTGATCCCCGAGAAGGCCGACTACTGGACCGGCCGAAACTGACATGAAGAGCGCAATCGACGTTCTGGACGCCTTCGAGAACATCCGCCGCGCCCAGCGCGACGGAGTCTATGCCCCCCACAAGCCGCTGCTGATCCTGTTGGCGCTGGCACGCGTCCAGCGCGCCGAACCAAGGCTCGTGGAGTTCGCGGTTGTCGATGAGCAGCTCAAGCAGTTGCTGGCAGAGTTTGGCCCCAGCGGCGCCGCCAAGTCACGGCACTATCCGTTCTGGCACCTGGCCACCGATGGCCGCGGCGCGCTCTGGGAGTTGAGCGGCCCGCGTGAGGTTCTTGAGCGCCCCGCCGGCGCCACGCCCAGCCTGACAGAGCTGCGCGCGCACCGCATTCATGGCGGCTTTCCCGCCGACATCGACGACGCCTTGCGCCACGTACCGGGCCTGCTGCAGGCCGTGGCGGCCCGCGTGCTGGATACCTACTTCCCGCTGACCCTGCATGCCGACATCGTGGCCAGCCTGGGCCTTGACCTCGACGGACCGCGCGAACTTCGCGAGGCGATGCTGCCCACGACCGTCGACGCCAACGCGCAGCGCCGCCGCCGGGACCCAGGCTTTCGTGAGCGCGTGCTGCGCGCGTACGAGTACCGATGTTGTGTCTGCGGATTCGACCTCCGCATCGGCCTCTTGCCCGCCGGTCTGGAGGCAGCGCACATTCAGTGGCACCACGTCGGCGGGCCGGACATCGAGCCCAACGGCCTGTCGTTGTGCTCGCTTCACCACAAGCTCTTCGATCTGGGTGCGTTCACCGTCGAGCCTTCGGAGCACCGCGTGGTGTTCAGCCAGCACGCGATCAGCGGTGGCCGGGGCATGGCGGGCGAGTTGCAGTTCCACGGGCGAGCGATCCACCCGCCGCAGCAGGCCGATCTGTTGCCCGCACCCCAGTTCCTGGCCTGGAACGTAAGGAACGTGTTCAAGACGCCAGCACGCCAGACATCTGCCGCTACACCCCGCGCAACACGCTGAACTCGCGGAATAGCCGCACGGGCAGCGGAGTTTCGAGCTTCCACACGATGCTCATCGGTCGGTCGCCTTCGGCGGACTCCAGTACCACCGGTCCGCAGGCGCGGTAAGCATCGCCCTTGCGCGGCCGCACGAACAGCTGAAACTGCCAACCGTTCGTCGCACTTTCCAGATAGCGCCGCCCGCTTGGCGTGTCCGAACCCGCGTTGTTCTGCGTCTGCCAATGAAACCGCTCGACGCTGATCGCGTAATCGTGGTACGCGATGCGTTTGTGGTAGCCCTCGCTCTTGTCGAGCGTCACGAACAGCAGTTCGGTCTTGCGGCTGGTCAGCGGCAGCACGCCCGCCTGGAAGGGCGCACGCCGCACCGCGGTCAGCCAACCCACGGCCGTGAGCACCTCGCGCACACCATAGCCGGCGTGCAGGCACAGCGGCGTGTCTTCCATCCTTGGGACGGGTTTTGCACCGAGCGTGGTGCGAGCCTGCAGCAGCGCTGACAGCTCGACCAGTTCGGCAGCAATCGCCGGATGGCGCTGCATGCGCTCGATGAGGGCTTGGGGACCCGCGGCCTGCTCGTGCCGGCCATCGATCTGGTAGGCCAGCATCTGTACGCCCAGTGCATCCTTCGCATCGAGTGCAGGCGGGTGGACTTGCCCTGCGCCAACCGCGGCCATCACGTCGAGCCGCCGCGGGTCGTCCACATGCAGCAGATCCCCGAAGCGGCGGCTGAAGTAGTCCTCTTCGGGGCCAGGCTCCGCGACGATCAGGCCGGCATCGCGCCTCAGCGCCGTCCAGCCGCTGCGGCCCTGGCCGGTGCCTGTGCGGTAGACGTCATCGAGCTGCAGCGCTTGGTCACGCAGGAAGTCGGCCAGGCGCACAGCCGCACGGCCGCGCAGCGCGGCATAGGTTTGCAGCTCCGTCTTCAGACGCCGCCAGTTCTGTGTCGTCAGCGCGCGCAGCCCCTGCAGCACCTGCTCCCGCGCCTGGCGTTGCAGGTGGATGTGGCAGCCGGGTGGCAGGCTGCCAAAGCCTCTCTCGACACCGTCGACCAGTTCGCGGCGCGAGAGGCCGGTCAGGCTCGACAGCAGTCGGTCGAAGCGGAATTCAGTGCGGTGCTGCCCCACGAAGTCGAGCACCAGGCAGCTGTCCTTGTCCGGCGCCAGGCGCAGGCCGCGGCCGATCTGCTGCTGGAACAGCACCGGGCTCTGCGTCGGCCGCAGCAGCAACAGCGTATCGACCATCGGCAGGTCGATGCCCTCGTTGTAGAGATCGACCGTGACCAGTGCGCACAGCTCGCCGTTGAGAAGGCGCTGCGGAGCCCGGCGGCGTTCCTCGGGGCTCGTCGTGCCCACCACGCAGGCGGCCGGCAGGCCGGCACGATTGAGCCAGTCGGTCATGAACTCGGCATGTGCGACCGACACGCAGAACACCAGGGCACGGGAACGCGCGGCGTCGGACGCCAGGCGACGCCATTCGTTGACCACCAACCGGGCACGCACATCGTTGCCGGTGACCAGGTTGTCGACCGCGTCGCGCTCGCCAGGCCTGTCCCAGGGCACCGCCGAGAAGTCGGTGGCATCGTCGCAGGCGTAGTACTCGAACGGCGCGAGCAACTGCAGGTCCAGCGCGTGCCACAGGCGCAACTCGACGGCCGGGCTGCCGTCGGGCCTGGTATCGAAGTACGGCGTGATCGGCTGCCCATCGCTGCGCTCCGGCGTGGCGGTCAGGCCCACCAGGACGCGCGGGCGGATGGCCTTCACGAAGGCATCGAAGCGGTCCGCGGCCAGCCGGTGGCATTCATCGACGACGACGGTGTGCCAATAGTCGGCACCCGCCGTCGCCACCAGGTCACGGCTGGTCACGCTGTCGATGGTGGCGAAGAGGTGGTCCCAGCGCTCAGGTTCGTGGCCGCCGGTGAGCATGTCGCCGAACTCCGGATCGCGCAGCACCTCGCGATAGGTGCGCAGGGCCTGGCGCAGGATCTCCTCGCGGTGCGCGACGAAGAGTAGACGCGGGCGTCCGCCTTCACCGCGACAGGTGTTCCGGTAGTCGAACGCTGCCACCACCGTCTTGCCGGTGCCGGTGGCCGCCACCACCAGGTTGCGGTGCCGGCCATGGGTGCGCTCCGCCGCCAACTGCTCGAGCATGTCCTGCTGGTAGGTCTTGGGCTGCAGGTCGAAGAAGCTGATGGCGCCGGTGGGCTCGCCGCCGAAGGACTCACGCCCGAGCGCCGCGGCCAGCGCCTTCCGGTGGCCGGCGTTGTCGGGGTCGTAGCGCTGGAACTCGCTGTCGGCCCAGAGCGTCTCGAAGTGGGCGATCGCCCGGGTGAACAAGGTTTCCTGCGCACGCTGGGTCAGCTTGACGGTCCACTCCAGGCCGCCGGTCAGTGCCGCGCCCGACAGATTGGCACTGCCCACGTAGGCCGAGCCAAAGCCCGACTTGCGCTGGAACAACCAGGCTTTCGCATGCAGGCGCGTGCGACGGCCGTCGAGCGACACACGAACCTCGCACCCCGGAAGGCGCGCCAGTTCGTCAAGCGCCCGCGCCTCGGTGGCGCCGGTGTAGGTGGTCGTCAGGATGCGCAGCCGCGACTCGCTCTGGCCTTGCGCGCCGGTGGCTGTGATCTGCTGCAGCACGTCCTGAAGCTTGCGGACGCCGGACACCGTGATGAAGCTGACCAGGATGTCGACCTGATCGGCCGAGGCCAGCTCGCGCCGGATCTCCTGCAGCAGCGATGGCGAGCCCTTGCCCGCCGTGAACAGCCAGGGCGCCGCGAGCCCGATCTCCGGCGACGCCGGGAACTGCCGATCGCGCCGCACACCCCGAAGCACGCGCAAGGGTGGCGCCACGAGGTCGATCAGATCGGCGGAACCGTCCTTCGCACCGGCGCTGTCTGCAGCGGCGAGCCGGTGCCGAAGCATCACCAGCAGCTCGTTGATCAGCTCGAGCTGCCGCTTGGCCTTGTCGGTGTCCTCTCCCGCCACGTTGTCCAGGATCGCGCCGAGCTGGCGGGCGATGGCATCGACCAGCAGATCGGGCGCCCCGCCCTGCAGCTGCTGGAGCTCCGCGCTCCCAGGGTCGAGCGCGGCCAGCGAACGTGCCAGGCGTTCGGTGAGCAGCAGGTGGTAGAGCCCGTCGGGCAGCGGCATACAGCGCCCGTCCTTCAGCCGATCGGCCGCGTTCCGCGGCATACCGGGTAGCCTGTGCAGCCCCAGAACTCACTCCCCGCATTGGCGCCGCGCCTGGCGGTGCGACGCACCATCGGCTTCGCGCACAAGGGGCAGGTCGCCGGCTGTCGCGAGACCGGTGTGGGTGGAGTGGCCGTCGGAGCGCCGGTGCGCGCCTTCGCCTGCTCCGCTCCCGTTCTGGCCTGCCGGATGAGGCCGAGGAGCTTGGGCCCGTCCACCAGTGTCACGTTGCGCCCACTGGCGAAGCTGACTGCCTCGTCGGTGAACCGACCCGAAGTCACCACGAAGCCACCTGTTGCGCCGCGGGCGGCCATCACGCCGTACAGCTCGCGCACCACGTCGACGCCGACCTTCAGCGCGCGCCACTGCTTGCACTGCACGAGGAACTTCTCGGCGCCGTTCCTGCCCGGCCGGGTCAGCACCAGGTCCACGCCGCCGTCGGCGCCGCCGCCGCCCGTTTCGGCCACCTGGTAGCCCTGCAGTCGGAAGCCCTCGCCCACGAGCAGCTCGAACTCGCGCCAGCTCATGCCGTCGAGAGCGTCGCTCGCCTGGTTCTGCGCGACATCGGCGGCGAGACCCTGGCGCACCTTGCGCCGCCACGCCGACACGCCCGCTGCGGCCAGGCAGATGAGCGGCAGGACGTACTGACCGACGCTGGCCAGGCCCTTCCAAAGCCCCTGCGTGACCATCGCGCTCACCTGTCCGGCCGGGGCGGCAGCGATGGGCTGTGCCGCGATTGGATGAAGCAGCAGGTAGCTCAACAGAGCCAGTGCCACGCCGGCCCACCAGGGCAGAAAAGCGACCAGTTCGATGAGGACCTCGGCAGGACTGGACTTCTTGCGTCTTGCCATCGTGGCTTGGCTCCCGTCGGGTTTCGCTCTTGTACCAGGCTGCGCGGCAGCCAATTGCTGGCGGCCAGCCTATCCTGCACTCAACACATTCTTGCCGTCATTTGTCAGACGCACCAAGATGCCCAGCACGCAGGCGCCGGAAAGCCGACGCCAAGGAGATGACTATCCGCAGGAGTCGCTGGCCGCCTAGCATCGGCGAAAGGGCCTCAACCGGACACGGACCGACCAGGGGTCGGACAGTCCGACCCCGGCGCCCGGCCTCGACGGACCCTTATGGCATCGGCGAGTCGGAAGCACCGATCCAGGCGCGGATCTGCTCGGCGTCGGATGGCGTCAGTACCTTCTGTTCGCGCTCGCAGAGGAACAGCATCTGCTTGAAGAGGCGCTCGGACAGAGTCGCTTCGTCGTCCCCACCCTGGCCGAACACGTGGCCGTTCATCTGCAGGCCGCGCACGATGAACGTGACATCGCGCGGTCGGATGCGCACGCCGCCTGACTCCAGGCATCGCCGACAGACCGCCTGGACGGTGCTCTGCAGGCTGAAGGGCTGCTCGCGGAGCACGGCAGCCAGCGTGCCGATCAGCAGCTTCAGGTGGCGGGGTGCCAGCATCGGCGCATCGGTCGACACGCACACATCCCGCACCAGGGGGAACAGGGCCTCCGCGCCGGACCAGGGCGAGTCGGGCTCGAGGTCGGCCAAGGGCGATGCCAGCTCGTGCCGGCTGGGATCCATCACACGCCCACCTGAACCCGGCAGCCACTGCAGCCGCGACAGGCCGAGGGACCGGAAGAACGCCTTGAACGAACCGGTGCCGTTCCAGTTGGCCAGCGCCTCGGGGTACTCGGCCCGCAGTTGCGAGGCCATCGCGCCGGCCGTCACGGGCTGTGCAGCCTCCTCGACCGACTTCCAGATACACCGCACGATCTCGGACACTTCGTCGGGGGTCGGGGCACGAGGCGTGGGCTTCGCTGCAGGCTCCGGCATCGTTGCCACAGGCCCGTTGCCCGCCGAACTGGCTTCGGTGTTGGAAGGTCGTGCCTCCTCGGCCAAGGACCCCCGTCGCGCCGTAGTTGCAGGCGCACCCGGCGTGATGCCGGTGTCCCCGCCGGTCGGCCCGAACCCCAACGCGTCGCGCAGGAAGTTCCGTTCATCGATCAGCAGGTCGGCCGACGCCTGGTACGCGGCCGATGGAAAACCGATCGCCAGCACCGTCGTCCGGCGGTCGTGGCGCCGCAGCCGTCGGAGGACAGGTGTGAAGTCGGCGTCGGCCGAGAAGACGATGAACTCGTCGCAGCGGGTCTCGGCCTGGAGAACGTCGATGATGTCCAGCACCATGTGGATGTCGGTGCTGGTCTTGCCCTGGCTCGTGACGGGCGGGCAGTCGACGATCTCGAAGCCCGCGCGCAGGAACGCGTGACGGTAGGACTGGTACCAGTTCGGGTTGAGATAACACCGCCGGACCAGCAGTCGCCGCACGTCGCCTTCCGCGGCGGGCTCCGGCAAGGGCAGCGACTTCGTCAGCCAGGCGATCCATTCGGACGGGTGGCGCGCGAAGCGCTCTGCCGCGTCGGGCTGCAGCTGCCGCAGCTGCGAGAACACGTTGTCGAAATCGACGAAGACGGCGCTTCTCATGAGCCTGACTTCCTCCCTGTCGGCCCATTCTGCGCTACGGATTTCGGGGCGGCCGCGCTCAGGAACAGTGCCGCGTGACGCCTCATGCCGGACCTCACGGTTTCCCAGACCTGCACCGGGAAACCCTCTGGCAGTTCCCGCTCCACGGCATCCAGCGCTTCGTCCACCTGCTCGGCCATGGCCAGCATCCGGGGCCACGCGTCCGGCGCAGCGGTGGTGGCGAGGCGCTGCCAATGGCGCGGCTGGATGTCCCGCAGCCGGTAGTGCATGTTCGTCGCCTTCACGCCCATCGCCAGCTTGGCGCGCGGGTACGGGATCCGGTTCGCACCGTCGCCGAGGATGGGCCACGCCGAGAGCACGTCGTACAACGGCGTCAACCCGAAGCGGCCGCCGCGCCGGTGCTGGATGGAGAAGTTCTTCGCATGTCCATCGGTGGCCGCCAGCAACCAGAACGCGAACTGCGCCAGCACGAACTGATGGCGGTCGTCTCCGGGGCGCTCGCTGTTGGCCAGTACCGCCAGGCAGTCGATCATCGACGGGCCGCCATCGCTCTGGTACTTGCGGTCCGGTGCCACGCCCAGCGCCTGGCAGAAGTCCTCCTGCGGCAGCCGGGCGATCCAGGCGCCGGCCGGCGGGCGGAAGCGGGCCTTGTCCTGCGCGCCCTCGTCGATGCCGACCCAGCGGCGGTCGAAGCGCGTCACGACCAGCACCTTGGTCGACCCGAAGTGCGCGATCCCGGTGTCGGCCACCGGCAAGCCCAAGGCGCGCACGAGGCGGCTGCACAGCCACTCGTTCTCGACCGAGGTGCTCATGTCGGCGCGCATGTTCCCGACCAACCCGAGCGGCAGCTTCAGGATGTGGGTGGTCGGCGTTGCCCCCTGCGGGCGATACCAGCGCCGGCCCATGCGCAGCAGGGCCGTCTTCTCCTGCGCCCCGGCGATGGACAGCCGCAGATCGTCCTCGTCACGCTGGCCGAGCGGCGCATCCGACGTCACTGCGGCGAGGGTGCGCTCGACGGCGGCGGCGTCCAGCGGCTCGGCTTCGATGGTGTTCCAGCCGGCCGGCTCCTCACCGGCCGGCAGCAGTTGCACCGCGCCGACGCAGTCCCGCCCGATGGCAGCCAGCAGGTCGAAGGCCTCGGTCGAGCGCGCGCGGAAACGGCTGCGCAACCGGCGCCGGATGGCGGCGCTGTCGGGCAGCAGGTTGTCGAAGTAGTGCGTGACGACGTCGCCGCGGTGCTCCAGGCTCGCGGTGAGCGGCAACGACAGCGACAGCGCACGCCCTTCGTCGGCCTGGGCCCAGCTCTCGGCGTAGCGGAACACCGGCGTGCCGGTGCGCAGCGTCGACCAGGCGCCGACTTGCAGGCCGTTCATCCAGACGTGCAGCTCGGCCATGGTCACCAGTCGCCTGCGGTGGCTCGGCGCTTCGGTGCCTTCGTCGCTGGCGCAGTGTCCGCGGTCGGCGCGGCGTGGGTGTCACGCAGCACCAGGCGCACGTTCAGCGCCGCCAGCACCTCGATCAGCTGTTCGACGCTGATGGCCGTCGGGTCGCCTTCGATGCGCGCCACCCGGGTCTGCCCGACGCCCAGCAGGCGGCCCAGCGCCGCCTGGCTCAGGCCGCGGGCCTTGCGCAGCGCCCGCAAGTGGCTGGAAAGCTGCAGCGGAGTCTGGATCGCGTAGTCCATGCAGCAGCTTATGCCGAAGCTGGCATTTTTGCAATACATACCTGATAAGGCATTCTTGGAAGCTATGTCTTATCCGGCATACTTCTACGGTCCTCGTCCACCCGTCAACGACCGATCTCCGGGCCACTGCGGCCGCGCTGCGGCGCGGGATCGGGCCGGGATGCCGCCTCGCGCTGCCGCTGCTGCAGGACGGCCTGCACCACCGGCTGCCGCTGCACGAAGCCGCGGATCTCGTGCGCCAGGTGACGGTCCTCGGCCGACTCCGAGGCAGCCAGCGCGTCGGCGATCCGGCCCCAGGCACTGAGTGCCTCGCCGCGACTGAGCCGTGCCCGCTGACCCGTCTTGTCGGCCTTCTCGCCCTCGCGAAGCCGCCCTTCGCTCCGGGCCTTCACGCGCCACAGGGGATCGAAGTTGTGCATCACCCCGCGTGTGGCCTGGCGGCTGGCCTCGGCCTCAATGCCGTAGCCGCGCAGCTTCTCCGCGAAGGTCTCGCGCCAGCGGTGCAGGTCGGCCTTGCGCGGGTTCAGGCGCTTGC
>CAZQPN010000082.1:0-9185 GCA_964595215.1 uncultured Rubrivivax sp.
TGCGCAACCTGGGCGGCATCATCATCGTCGACTTCATCGACATGGTGCGCGAGGAGCACCAGCAGGCGGTGCTGGCCGAGCTGCGCAAGCAGCTCGCGCGCGACCGCGTGCGCACGACGATCAGCGGCTTCACCCAGCTCGGGCTGGTGGAGATGACGCGCAAACGCACGCGCGAGAGCCTGGCCCACCTGCTGTGCGAGCCCTGCCCGACCTGCGGCGGCCGCGGCCAGGTCAAGACCGCGCGCAGCGTATGCTACGACATCCTGCGCGAGATCCTGCGCGAGGCGCGCCAGTTCTCGCCCAAGGAGTTCCGCGTCATCGCCAGCGCCAGCGTGGTCGAGATGCTGCTGGACGAGGAGAGCGTGCACCTGGCCGGGCTGAGCGAGTTCATCGGCAAGCCGATCTCGCTGTCGGCGGAGCCGACGATGAATCCGGAGCAATACGACATTGTTTTGATGTAGGGCTTCACGGGGTTTCACCCCGGACCCTGACGTCCCCATTTGCCACTTGCAAGCGCCTGATTTCCCAGGCGCTATCGGGCGGCAAGTTTTTTGGAGGCTCTTGATGTCTCACCGAGTCCCACTCCAATCGGGTCGCTGGCTGGGTAGCTAGACGGCTAGCTGCGCCGCGGCGGCCAGGAGGCGGCGATGGCGGGTGATCACCACCAAGCACCGCCGACCGCGCGTGCTGGCCCAGGCCAACTGGA
The DNA here is from genome assembly GCA_964595215.1 of uncultured Rubrivivax sp. GTDB lineage: Bacteria > Pseudomonadota > Gammaproteobacteria > Burkholderiales > Burkholderiaceae_C > Rubrivivax. The sequence goes on from CAZQPN010000082.1 coordinate 707, forward strand.
CGACGATCGACGGCGTCAACGACGCGCGCAGCGAGCCGCCCGGGTTAGTGCGTGTGGGTGACCTCCTGCGGCTGGCCGCGGGGTTCGTGGGCATGACGGCCTGGCTGTTGGAGATGCGGGGATGGTGCTGTTCGTGCCCGTGGCGGCGGTGGTGCTGGCAGCCGTGGCCGCGGCGCGCTGGGTGGTGCGGCAGCGGCTGGCGTAGCGGGTGGATCGGAGGATCGACCTGGAGGCATGGCGGATGGCGAAGGGGCCGGTGCCGCAGCATTGAATCGGACCAGGCCCTTGGTAAATCGATGCAGATAAAGCAACAATTGACGCCTTTCATGCATCAATCCGTGGCCTCCCTGCTGTTTCCCGAGTACCGCCGCCGCGTGCTCGGGCTGCTGTTGCTGCGGCCGGAAGAGGCGCTGCATGGCCGAGAGGTCGCTCGCCGCACAGGCCTGTCGGCCGGCACGATCACGCGTGAACTCACCAAGCTGGCCGAGGCGGGCCTGCTGCGGCGCGAGAAGCGCGGCAACCAGCAGGTCTACAGCGCCAATACCAGCAGCCCGATCTTTGCCGAGCTGGCCAGCATCCTGCGCAAGACCTCGGGCCTGGGCGACGTGCTCTCGGCAGCGTTGGCGCCGCTGGCCGGGCGCGTGAAGTTGGCATTTGTCTTCGGCTCGGACGCTCGCGGGGAGGAGTCGGCAGGCAGCGACATCGACGTGCTCTTGGTCGGCGATGCCGGCTTCCGTGACGTGCTGGAGGCCCTGTATCCGGCACAGACCACGCTGGGCCGCGAGATCAATCCGAAGGTTTTCGCGCTCGACGAGTTCGCAGCGAAGGCTCGCTCGGAGCCGTTCCTCAGGGACGTGCTGTCGCGTCCCAAGATCTTCCTGATTGGCGACGCTCATGACCTTGAAGAACTTGCTGGGCATCAGCCGTGACGCGATCCAGCCGGATGCGGCCAATGTCGGCAAGCTCCTGGCTGCCGCGCAGCGCAACCTGGCCGATGCGCGGCTGACGGGCTTGAGCGCGGAGAACCGCTTCGACGCGGCCTACAAGGCCATCATGCAGCTGTCGATGGTGGCGTTGCAGGCCAACGGCTACCGCACGCTGACCGGCAAGCCCGGACACCACCAGACGGCGATCCAGACCCTCACCACCAGCGTGGGCGTCGCACCGGCCCAGGTCATCGTGCTCGACGCGCTGCGGAAGCTTCGCAACCTGTCCGACGACTCGGGGTTCTCATCCACGATGCCGTGGCCGCCGAGTGCCTCGCCAGCGCGCAGGCGTTGCAGGGGCACGTGCTGGCCTGGCTGAAGGCGCATCGACCCGACCTGATCCCGGGCTGAAGCCGCCATCGACTTCGGATCGCCTCACGCATGCGCCTGCTGCAGTACAAGAACCTCAACCTCCGCCGCGTCAAGGCCGCGTTCGACAAGGTCAAGGCCGCCATCGAGGCCGGCGACTTCCGTTCGGCCGACGTCAAGAAGCTCAACGCTGGGCCGTACTACCGCGCCAGGCTGGACTACGCGAACCGGCTGCTGCTGCAGTTCGCGCGCATCGATCGCCCGGAACTGGACGGCGGCACCGAGACCGTCTGCCTCGCGCTGGAGGTGATCGAGAACCACGCCTACGAACGCTCGCGCTTCCTGCGTGGCGCCACGGTGGAAGAAGCCCGCATCGAGCGCGAACCGCCGGCCGACGCGAGGCTCCCCGCGCTGAACGCCGACGCCACGCCGCTGCGCTGGCTGGGCCAGGGCCGTACGCAGTTCGAACTGCTCGACAAGCCCATCGTCTTCGACGAGGCGCAGGACGAGGCCTACCGCCACCCGGCGCCGCTGGTGGTGATCGGATCGGCCGGCTCGGGCAAGACCGCGGTCACCTTGGCGCGGCTGCGCGAGGCCGAGGGGCGGGTGTTGTACGTCACGCTGTCGGCCTACCTCGCGCAAAGTGCCCGCGCGCTGCACGCCGCGTTGGGATTCGAGAACCCGAAGCAGGACGTCGAGTTCCTCAGCTACCGCGAGCTGCTGGAAACGCTGCGCGTGCCACCCGGCCGAGAGGTGTCCCTGCCGATGTTCTCGGCTTGGTGCGAGCGCCATCGCCAGACCGTGCGGCTGCTCGGTGAGCTGGATGCGCAGGCGCTGTTCGAGGAGTTCCGTGGCGTCATCGGCGCCCAGCCGGCAGGCCCGCTGTCGCTGGCCGACTACCTGGCCCTGGGTACGCGGCAGAGCCTGCTGAACACGGCGCAGCGCGAACTGGCCCACGGCCTGTTCCAGCGCTACCGCGCCTGGTTGGCCGAGACGGGGCTGCACGACAGCAACCTGGTGGCGCATGAATGGCGAGTGCAGATTGCCGAGAAGCAGCCGCCGGTCTACGACTTCGTCGTCATTGACGAGGTGCAGGACCTGACGCCGGTGCAGCTCGCGCTGGTGCTCGCGCTGCTCAAGGCGGCGGGCCAGTTCATCCTGTGCGGCGACAGCCACCAGATCGTGCACCCCAACTTCTTCAGCTGGGCGGCGCTTAAAAGCCTGTTCTGGCAGGGGCTGGCCGGCGATGCAGCACAGCGCCAGCCCTTGAAGCTGCTGCAGGCCAACTTCCGCAACACCCGCGCCGTCACGGAGCTTTCCAACCGGCTGCTGAAGGTCAAGCAGGCACGCTTCGGCTCGGTGGACCGAGAAAGCAACTTCCTCGTGCGCAGCACCTCGGCCGTGGCCGGCGAGGCGCGGCTGCTCGACGCCAAGGACAAGACGCTGGCGCAGCTGGACGCGGCCACGCGGCAGTCGGCCCGCCACGCCGTGATCGTGCTGCGCGACGAAGACAAGCCCGCCGCGCGCCAAGCTTTCCACACGCCACTGGTCTTCAGCGTGCACGAGGCCAAGGGCCTGGAGTACCCGCACGTGCTCCTGTTCAGGCTGGTGTCGAGCCAGCGCCAGGCCTACGCCGAGGTCTGCGAGGGCGTGACCGAGGCCGAACTTCAAGGCGACGCGTTGGCGTACCGCCGTGCCCGTGACAAGGCCGACAAGTCGCTGGAGCTGTACAAGTTCCAGGTGAATGCGCTGTACGTGGCGATGACGCGTGCGGTCGAGACGCTCACGCTGGTGGAGCAGGACACCGGCCATCCGCTGCTGGCGCTGCTGGGCTTGCAGCTGGGCGAGGCACAGGCGCAAGCCGCGGCGAAGTCGACGCAGGATGAGTGGGCACAGGAAGCGCGCCGGCTCGAACTGCAAGGCAAGGCCGAGCAGGCGCAGGCCATCCGCGACGCGTTCCTGCAGCACAAGCCCGTGCCGTGGACGCCGTGGAGCCTGACGCTGATCGAGGACCAGTTCCCGAAGGCCTTCGACCCGCAGAACCCGAGCAGCAAACCCCGGCAGACCGTTTTCGACTATGCGTTGTGGCACGGCCAGCACGCCTGGATTGAGGCGCTGGCGACGGCCAAGTTCGCGCCTGCACGCGGCCTGATGGAGGAGCACGGGTTCGCAGGCGCCGGCACGCTGCTGCCGCCGCGCTACGGCATCGAAGGGCCCTGGCTGGCCAGGCAGCAGCTGGTGCGCAAGACGGTGGCGGCTGTGCACCAGCGCCACCTGCAGCCCTACCAAGCCAAGAACTTCAAGGACATCCTGCGCGCTGCCGACACGCATGGCTCGGACCACGCCACGCCCGTGGGTGCCACGCCGCTGATGCTGGCCGCAACGGCCGGCAACGCGCCCCTGGTGGAGGCGCTGCTGGCCAAGGGTGCCGACCCGGCGCGCCGCGACGAGTTCGGCCACGCGGCCTGGGACCATGCCGTCGGCCGCGCGATGCGCGAAGCCGCCTTTGCGGGCAGCGGGCTGCCGGCGCTGTTCGACCTGCTGGCACCACCGGCGCTGGACGTGCAGACCGACGGCCGCCTCGTGCGGCTGGAACGCCACCAGGGCGAGTACTGGCTGCTAACCCTGATGCTGTCCGGCCTGAAGACGCAGTGGTCGCAGTGCGTGACGCGGCGCATGGAGCCACATCGCTACCTGTCCGGCTTCTTCGCCGACCAGTTGCACGACGTACTGCGGGAGCTGCCGGCCTGGCTGTGGCCTGATGCGCGTCGCAAACGCACCTATGTCAACCAGGTGCTGGCCCGTGCCGAGGCGCACAGCAGCTATCAGCCGGCGCGGCGCCTGTGGGTGCGCACCAAGAACGGCCACTACTTTCCGAACTCTGAGATGCAGCTGCGGTCGGGCGATGGCTGGCAGGCGGTCTACGAGCAATTGGCGCTGAACTGGATCGACCGCGGCTGCGGCCGCGAGATCGACCACCGGCCTCGGCCGGCGGAGTCGATCCAGTGGGCGCGGGAGGCGCTGACAAGGGCGGTGGAACCTGAACCGCCGGCGGCGGGACCGGACGGGCAACAGCGGCTGTTCTGAGCGGTGGTTCATGGTGAGCCCGCAGCTTGACGAAAGTCCCAGTTTGGGACTAAAATTCACCGGTGAGAGTCATCGCGGTCGCCGCACTGAGAGCGTTCTGGCAGCAGCACCCCGACGCCGAACAGCCCCTGAAGGCGTGGTTCGAGGAAGCTTCGAAGGCCTCGTGGACGCAGCCTTCGGACATCAAGGCGCAGTACCGGAGTGCCAGCATCCTGAAGAACCGGCGCGTGGTCTTCAACATCAAGGGCAACGAGTACCGGCTCGTCGTCGCCATCGCCTACCGGCTGCAGATCGTCTACGTGAAGTTCATCGGCACGCACCAGCAGTACGACGCGATCGACGCCGACACCATCGAGCCAAGCTGAGCGAGGTCACCGTGAACATCCGTCCGATCCACACCGAAGCCGATTACCGTGCGGCGCTCGCTGACATTTCGGCCTTGATGGAGTCCGACCCGGCACCGGGCACGCCGAAGGGCGACCGGCTGGACATCCTGGCTACGCTGGTGCAGGCCTACGAGGCCCGGCACTTCCCGATCGACGCGCCCGACCCTGTGGAGGCGATCAAGTTCCGGATGGAGCAGAGCGGCCTGACGGTGAAGGACCTCGAGCCCATCATCGGCCGTTCCAACCGCGTGTACGAGGTGCTGAGCCGCAAACGCCCGTTGACGCTGGCCATGATCCGCCGACTGCACCGCAGCCTGGGCATTCCCGCCGAGGTGCTGATTGCAGAGAGTGCAGGTGGTTGAGTGTGGAGCCGGGTGAGGAGACGAGGGTGATCAGCAACGCCCGCTTTCACTGCTGCCCGCGAGGGCCCATGACAGCCCATGCGATCCAGGTAGCCAGACGGGTAGCCCGAACCGCCACGTGCCGCAGATGCGAAGGCGAGCCATTGTCGTGCCAGCGCGTTTCGCAGCGCCCCCTTCAATGCGACATCGTGCTGATGTAGGGCTTCACCGGGTCTCACCCCGGACCAGTTGCCACTCGCAAGCGCCTGACTTCCCAGGCGTCTTCGGGTGGCAACTGCGTTTCGGGGCTCTTGAGATCCCACCACGTCCCACCAGAATTTGGTAGCTGGGATGGTAGCTACGGTGGTAGCTGCGCCGCGGCGGCCAGGAGGCGGCTATGGCGAGTGATCACCACCACGCACCACCGCCCACGCGTACTGGCCCTGACCAACTGGACGACGATCGATGGCCTCAACGAGGCGTGCAGCGAGCCGATCGGGTTGGTGCCGGTGGGTGACGTGCCGTGGCTGGCCGCGGGGTTCGTCGGCATGACGGCCTGGCTGGGGGATGCAGGGATGGTGCGTTTCGTGCCCGGTGCGGCGGGCGATGGCGCTGGCGGCCGTGGCCGCGATGCGCTGGATAGCGCGGCAGCGCCTGGCGTGGCGGGTGGATCGGGAGATCGACCTCGACGCGGCCTACAAGGCCATCATGCGGCTGTCGATGGTGGCGCTGCAGGCCAAGGGCCACCGTACGCTGACCAGCACGCCCGGACACCACCAGACGGCGATCCAGACCCTCACCACCAGCGTGGGCGTCGCACCGACCCCGGTCATCGGGGTCGTCGTCAGGTCCCGCGCTGTGGGCGACCAGGTTCGCGAGGCGCTCATGCCGCTGGAGGACGCCCAGCAGGTTCGGATCGCCCTCACGGCGCTGACGGCCAAGGAGCCGGCGGCCCTGCCTGAAGACGATCCCTGGTGGGCGAACGTCGTGCGAGAGGGTCGCGTGCTCAAGGGTGCTGCGCCGGATCAGGCCCGATGGCAGCCGACGAAGGCAGTCGCGTGCGTCGCTTCGGACGGTCCCTGTGGCTCGTTGAATGGTGGTTGACTGCGCTGCGGCTCGCACTCCCCGACTTGAGCGCGGCACTGCGACAATCGGCCTGCAACGAACGAACCTGCCCATCAGGCGACCATGAACCGCGCCGTCGTACTGCAGCAACTGGCTTCGAGCAAGGCCGAGCTCGCCCGTCGGTATGGGGTGACCCGTCTCGCGCTCTTCGGGTCGATCGTCCGCGAGTCGGCACGTCCCGACAGCGACGTGGACATCCTGGTCGCGTTCGACGGGCCGGCCACGTCGTCACGCTACTTCGGCGTGCAGTTCTTTCTGGAGGACTTGATCGGGCGCCGGGTGGACCTCGTCACCGACAAGGCGCTGCGCCCTGAGCTGCGGCCCTATGTCGAGCGCGAGGCCGTGCATGTCTGACGGCATGCGCGAGTGGCGCTTCTACGTCGATGACATGATCGCCTTCGCCGAGAAGGTGCTGGCTTACACGGCCGGGCTGGACCAGAACGCGTTCGTTGCCAATGCGCTGGTGTACGACGCCACCCTGCGCAACCTCGAACTCATCGGCGAGGCCGCGGCTCACGTCCCCGACGACGTGCGGCAGGCGCATCCCCAGGTGCCCTGGCGCATGATCATTGCCACGCGCAACCGTCTGATCCACGCCTATCTCGGCATCGACAACGACACGCTGTGGAGCATCGTGGAGACCGACGTTCCCGCGCTGTTGCCTGCTTTGCGCGCGGTTCGGCTGCACTCGCCTGGCTGACGGTTCGCGACGTCCCTCGGCATTCCATGCAAGCCCATGCGATCCAGGTCGCCAGACCAGCAGCCGGACGGCGCATGGTGCGCAGCGCGCGGCGCAAGTCGGTGACGCGCCAACTCGTTCCGCATCGGCCCCTTCAAGACGGCGTCGAGCTGATGGAGACCCATGCCGCCGCATGGCGCGATCCACGACGCGGACGCGCGAACCGGCGCCGGCGCCGGCGCGACGCTCAGTCGGCCGTTGCTGTCGCGGCGGTCGCTGCGCCGGCGCGCAGCCTGTGGCTGCGGTCGATCAGATCGGCATCGTCGAAGTGACGGCCGCCGACGAAAGCGGTCGCACGCCGGCCCCCCTGCCGCATCTGGCCCGCGCCGGCGATGCCCATCGGCCAGAACAGCCAGCGCTCGGCACGTTCGGTGCCGGGCACGAAGCCGTCGGCGTCGCAGGCACTGCGCGTGCCGCCATCCGGCAGCGGCAGCAGGCGTCGCGCGTCCTCGTCAAGCGGGACGTCGGCCTGCCCGGCAGCTGCGGCGTTGACCGGTTGCGTGCCGGCGCGCTGCAGGTCGCGGGTGCGGGCAGCGACATGCAGCACGATGCGTTCGCCGGCTCCCGGGCGAGGTGCCGCCTGCGGTGCGAACAGGCCTTCGGCAAGCGTGGACCGCGGCGGCCGAGCGACGGCCGCATCGATCGGGAAGAGCAGGTGGCAGCAGCGGCAGGGGTGGATGCGGTCGTGGACCGGCTGCAGCCGCTGCCGGCCTGCGACGCGTGTGTTCGCGACACGCACGCAGGCCGCCGGCTGTGCCGTGTCGACCCCGATCGCCGGCGGCGCGCCGCCATCGCTCAGCCGCCCGCTGCGCTGCCGGTCAGCTCCCAGGCCGCGGCTGCCATCACCTGCGCCGAGTGCACGAGGTCGTCGATGCCGACGTACTCGTCCGGCTGGTGCGCCAGCTCCAGGATGCCGGGGCCGTAGGCGATGCACTGGTCGAGCCGGCCGGTGCGCACGATGTGCTTCTGGTCGTAGGTGCCGGGGCTGGCGATGAAGCGCGGCGCGCGGCCGAGCACGCGCGCGATCGCGCGTGCGGTGGCGGCGACCACCGGCGCGTCGGTCGGCGTGGCGGTCGGCAGAAAGCTCATGATGTCGCGCAGGCCGTAGTCGAAGCCGGGCCGCGTGCGGCGCAGCTCGTCGAGCATGGCGACGATCTCGGCCTTCACGTCCTCCAGCGTCTCCTCGGCGATGAAGCGCCGGTCCAGCACCGCGCGGCAGCTGTGTGCCACCACGGGCGCCGGCAGGGCGCCGGTCGGCCGGTCCCGGTCGTCGTTCGAGAAGCTCAACTCGACCTGCCCGCCGTGCACGCTGTTGACGTTGAGCGTGCTGACGCGCGCGCCGGGCGGCTCGACCGGCTGCGCACTGCGCCGCTGCGCCAGGCGCGGCTGCAGCTCGGTCTCGAGCCGGTGCAGGAAGGCCGTCATGTGGGCGATCGCCGAGTCGCCGAGGAAGGGCATGGAGCCGTGCGCGATGCGCCCGCGCGTCTCGACCTCGCCCCACCAGAC
>CAZQPN010000083.1:0-2673 GCA_964595215.1 uncultured Rubrivivax sp.
GTTCGGACCGCCTGAATTCGTGCCTCAGGGTCCTTCGCCCGACAGAACCAGAGCACTGCCCTTCTCGGCGATCATGATGGTTGCCGCATTGGTGTTGGTAGACACCATGTTGGGCATCACCGAGGCATCGATCACCCGCAGCCGGTCGACTCCGCGCACGCGCAACTGGGGGTCGACGACCGATCGCTCGTCGCCACCCATCCGACAGGTGCCACTCGCATGGAAGATGGTGCCCCCCTTGTGGCGTGCGAATCGCTCGAGGTCCGCATCCGATCGGAGGTCGTCGCCCGGCATGTATTCGCCTTCGGCCACGAACTCGCGAAACGCGGGCTGGCGGTAGATGTCGCGCAGCATCTTCAGGCCCTCGACGAGCACGGCGGCGTCGTGCGACTCGGTCAGGTAGTTGGAGACGATGCGCGGTGCCTGCGTGGGATCGGGCGACGCAATGTGCACCGTGCCGCGCGACAGCGGCCGGCATTGGGTGGCCGACGCGGAGAACCCCGAGAAGGTGTGCAGGGGCTCGCCCGGCTTGTCGACCGACAGGGGCATCACGTTGAAGAGCACATCGGGCCGGCCGTTCGTCGCCAGCCGGCTGCAGACCATGCCGCCCACCTGCCCGGCCCCCACGGTCAACGGCCCGCGCTGCCCGAACAGCCACTGCACTCCCATCTTCGCCAGCCCGATCGGACTCCTCACCTGGTCGTTCAGCGACATGCGCTTGCGCAGCCTGACGATGACGCGGGCCTGGTAGTGGTCCTGCAGGTTGGCGCCCACGTCGGGCGCATCGACCACGACGGCGATGCCGTGCTGGCGCAACAGCGCTGCCGGCCCGACGCCGGACAGTTGCAGGATCTGCGGCGACTGGAGCGCGCCGGCCGCCAGGATCACCTCGCGGTCGGCGCGCGCGCTGCGCAGGGCCCCGCCCTGGGTCCACTCGACGCCGACCGCCCTGCCATGCTCGATCAGCACCCTCGTCACGTGCACGCCGGTCTGCACCGTCAGATTGGGGCGGGAGCGCACCGGCGCCAGAAAGGCACTCGCTGCATCGCTGCGCCAGTGTCCGCGCAGCGTCAGCTGGTAGCGGCCCAGTCCTTCGGCACGCGCGCCGTTGAAGTCCGGGTTGCGGCCATGCCCGGCCTGCACACCGGCCTCGATCCATGCGTTGCAGTAGGGATGGTCGTTGCGCAGCTCGGACACGCCGAGCTCGCCGCTGTCACCGTGATACTCCCCCGCGCCACCCTGGAAGCACTCCGACTTCTTGAACCAGGGCAGCACCTCCCGATAGCTCCATCCCGTGGCACCGAGTGCCGACCATTCGTCGAAGTCGGCGTGCTGTCCGCGGATGTAGAGCAGGCCGTTGATCGCGCTCGAACCGCCCAGCACCCTGCCACGCGGCCAGGCGATGGCACGGTTGCCGGTCGCCTCTTGCGGCTCGAGCGGAAACTGGCGCGAGAAGCGCGGGTCGTAGATGGTGCGGAAGTAGCCGATCGGTAACCGCAGCCAGAAGTGGCCGCCTTCGCCGCCGGCCTCGAGCAGCAGCACGCGGCAGGCCGGATCGGCGCTGAGGCGGTTGGCCAGCAAGCAACCGGCCGAGCCCGCCCCGACGACGATGTAGTCGTAGCCGCGCGCCACGGCGGCTTCGCTGGCACCCTGGCTCACGCCTTCACCGTGTCCAGGAACAGCTTGGCGTCGAAGTACTGGTCGGCCTTCACTGCGTTCTGGATGTTGGCATTGGCGACGAAGAAGTCCGTCACCTGCTGCAGCCACTTGGTGACGCTGCCGTCCCGGTAGCGCGTGAGCCACTCGGCGTTGGAGTAGTACTTCGAGGCCTTGAACTGCTCCTTGAACTCTGCCAGCGGCACCTCCTTGTACTGTGCCTTCTGCAGCATCTCGGCCGACGCCTCCGGCTGGCCGGTGATCTGCGCGTTGGCCTCGGCCCAGCCGGCGATCACCTTCGTCAGCACGTCACGGTTCTTGTCGAAGTAGTCGTTGCGCGCCGCCCAGCCGCCCATGATCGCGGCCTCGGGGAAGAACGCCGACGCGTCGATCAGCTTGCGCGCGCCGGCCACCTTCTGCCGGACGACCGAGTCGAACGGCACCCACAGGGCGACGGCAGGCACGGCACCGGAGACGAAGGAGGTCACGGCCTCGGTCATGCGCTGGTTGACGATCTGCAGGTCCTTGGCGGGGTCGAGGCTCGCCGAGCGCAGCGCGCGGTCGAGGAAGACATGGGCCGTGGTGCCGGTCGAGGTCGAGATCTGCCTGCCCTTCAGGTCCGCCAGGCTCTTGATCGCGTCGTCGCGGACCCACAGCTGGGCCGTCGCGTACTCGATGTTGTTCATCAGGAACGCCCGGCCCTGGCCGCGCGCCGGGAAGTTCGAGACCACCGCACCGGTCGACAGGATGTCCAGGCTGCCGCCGATCATGGCCTGGAACAGCTCCAGCCCGGTGGTGAACCGCACCAGCTCCAGATCCAGCCCCTGCTTGCCGAAGCTGCCGAGCTGCTCGCCGATGAAGATGTGGCTGTCGACGGCCGGCGTGTGCAGATAGCCCACCTTGACCTTGGTGCGCGCCTGCGCCAGCGCCGGGAAGCCGGTGGCCGCGCCCAGCGCCGCGGCCGCACCGGCCTTGATCAAGTCTCTGCGTTGCATCGTCATGGTCGTCTCCTTCGGG
>CAZQPN010000083.1:2773-5229 GCA_964595215.1 uncultured Rubrivivax sp.
GCCGACCGCGTCTGGGCGTCGAGCGCCCCGAAGGGCTCGTCCATGAGCAGGAACTGCGGGCGCACGGCATAGGCGCGCGCGATCGCCAGCCGCTGCCGCATGCCGCCCGACAGGTGCTTCGGATGGTGGTTGGCAAAGTCCGTCAGCCCCATCAGCGTCATGTAGCGCGTGGTGATTTCGTCGCGCTCCGCGGGGCTCGCCCGGTTGGCACGCAGCTTCAGGCCGAACTCGATGTTGCCCTTCACGGTGAGCCAGGGGAAGACGCCGTACTCCTGGAACATCACCCCGCGGTCGGGCCCCGGGCCGGCGATGGGCTTGCCGTCGAGCAGCACCTTGCCCCGTGTCGGCTCGACGAAGCCACCGACGATGTTCATCATCGTCGTCTTGCCGCAGCCCGACGGTCCGATGATGGAGACGAACTCGCCGTCCCGGATGTCGAAGGACACGCCGTCGAGCACACGCATCGGACCCCGCGCGGTGGGGAACTCCACCGTCACGTCGTCGAAGCTGATGCGCACCGGCGCGGGGGTGGCCACCGTCCCCATGTCAGGCGATCCGGTCCTGCCAGGCCACCAGCCGGTGGGTGGCCAGGCGCAGCGCAAGGTCCATCAGCAAGGCGATGAGGCCGATGCAGATGATGCCGACGTAGATGATGTCGAGCTGGAAGAAGGCCGACGCGTCCTGGATCAACGCGCCGAGACCCTGCTGCGCCGCGATCAGCTCGGACGCCACCAGGGTGGCCCAGGCCACCCCCAGCGCAACGCGGACCGCAGTCAGGATGTGCGGGATCGTCAGCGGCACGATCACCTTGCCGAAGATCTCCATATCGCTGGCGCCAAGCGTGCGCGACACCTTGATGAAGATCGGGCTGATCTGCGCGATGCCCTCGTACATGACGATCACGCCGGCGAAGAACGCCGCGTAGAACAGGATCACCGTCTTGGCGACCTCGCCGATGCCGAAGTAGACGATGACCAGCGGGATCAACGCGATCGGCGGCAGCGCACGGAAGAAGTTGATGACCGGATCGATGAAGCTGCGCAGACCCTTGTACCAGCCAAGCAGGAAGCCGACGGGCACCGCCGCGGCGACGCCGAGGGCGACGCCGATGAACACCCGCTGGGTCGACATGTAGACGTCCTGCCACAGCCGCCCGCCCGACAGTTCGACCGCGCGCGCGAAGACCTGGTGCGGCGCCGGCACGAGCGCAGGGTCGACGAAGCCACTCGAGCGAAGCCCGTACCACAATGCCAGGATCAGCAGCCAGGGCGCGAGGATGAGCGCCGTGCGGGCCAGGGCGGATCGAAGCAGGTCCATCGACGGGTCGCTCGCTGTGGGGGTGGCGGATGGGGTCGAGAGTCTTCTTGTGGCGCGTTCGATTCTATCGTACTATAAACCATACGTTTAGCCAATCAGCATGGCAAAGAATTATCTCGACAGCCCGGTGCCGCGCTACCTGCAGCTGGCCGACCTGTTCCGTCAACGCATCGCGCGCGGGACCTGGCCCATCGGGCATCGCCTGCCGTCGCTGGACGAGCTGGCCGTCCAGTTCGACGTGGCCCGCGTGACGGTTCGCCAGGCCGTCGAGTTGCTCGCGCGGGACGAGCTGGTGTCGCGCCAGCCGGGCCGCGGCACCTTCGTGACCGCCCGGCCCGACCGGGGCCGCTTCATCAGCGTCGTCGGCAGCCTCGCGGAGCTGTCGCGCGGCTACGTGGACACGCAGCCGAAGATCATCAACATCGAAGAGAACGTCGCCTCCCCTCCGCTGGCCGAAGGCGAAGGTTCGCCGGCGCCGCGCTACGCCTTCATGCGGCGCCTGCATGCGCGCGACGGCCACGCCTACTGCGTGATCAACATCTATCTCGACGAGCGCATCTTCCAGAAGGCGCCCGAGAAGTTCCGAAGCAAGACCGTGATTCCCGTGCTGACCGCCATGAGGGGCGTGAAGATCGCCAAGGCCAGGCAGGTCCTGGCCATCGGCACCGCCGACATGGAGATCGCCAAGCTGCTCGAACTGCCGATCGGCGCGCCCGTCGCGGAGGTCCGTCGCATCTTCACCGACCCGCAGGGCACGGTCATCTACATCGCCGAGGTGACCTACCGGGGTGACGCCGTCCTGGTCGAAATGGACCTCAAGCCGTGAATCCGCTTCCGAGGCCGGCGATCCGGCCCGTCCGCCTCCAGGCGTTCGTCTTCCGGTGTCCGATCGAGACGCCCGTCAAGACCTCGTTCGGGACGATGCGCGACCGGCCTGCGCTCTTCGTCCGGGTGGAGGACGACGAGGGTGCGTTCGGCTGGGGTGAGGTCTGGTGCAACTTTCCCGCCTGCGGCGCCGAGCACCGTGCCCGGCTGCTCGAGACGGTGATGGCGCCACTGCTGACCGGCCGGCGCTTCGACGGCCCGCAGGAGGCCTTCGACTGGCTGAGCGAGGGCACGGCCGTGCTGGCCATCCAGAG
>CAZQPN010000083.1:5329-9108 GCA_964595215.1 uncultured Rubrivivax sp.
GCCGCGACCTCGAGAACCTCGCTGCGATGCGGGAGCTGCTGGGCCCGGATGCCGCGCTGATGGTCGATGCCAACCAGAGCTGGACCCTGGAACAGGCCTGCGAGATCGCGCCCCGACTCGAGGCCTTCGGCCTCGGCTGGCTGGAAGAGCCCTTGCGCGCCGACCAGCCGTGGTCGCAGTGGCACACGCTGTCGCAGGCCTGTGCGATCCCGCTGGCGGCGGGAGAGAACCTGCAAGGTACCGAGGCCTTCGACCGGGCATTGTCCGAGTCACCGCTATCGGTGCTGCAGCCCGACGTCGCCAAGTGGGGCGGCATCTCCGCCTGCTGGCCGCTCATCGGCCGTGCGTCCGGGGCCGGTCTGCGCTACTGCCCGCACTTCCTCGGTGGCGGCATCGGCCTGCTCGCCTCGGCGCACCTGCTGGCCGCCAGCGGCGGCGATGGCCTGCTCGAGATCGATGCCAACCCGAATCCCCTGCGAACCCTCTTGTCCGGCAGCCTGACGGATATCCAGAACGGTCGCGCCCGCCTCGGGGTCTCGCCCGGCCTGGGTGTCACACCGGACCTCCGGCAGTTGGCCGAAGCCGCGGCATGCGGCGCATGAGTGGCGCCACGACGCCAAGAGCGCCCACCGGTCCACCGCGCCAGCGCCACGGTCCGCCTGCCGGCTTCTGCGCGCCTGTCGACGGGCCCGTCCGCATTGGGTAACCCTGTGCCCCCATTTGGCGAACCGGCTGCCGCGACCCGTCCCTCCTTTCAACCCGACCTGAAGAGCACCGACATGAACCCTATCGACTATCCCGACACCCGCCTGCTGATCGCCGGCCAGTGGTGCGACGCCGCCAGCGGCAAGACCCTTGACGTCGTCAACCCGGCCACCGGCGCTGTGATCGGCAGGGTCGCCCACGCCGGCATCGCCGACCTCGACCGCGCGCTCGCGGCCGCGCAGAGCGGCTTCGAGGACTGGCGCCGCATCCCGGCCCACGAACGCGCCTCGACGATGCGCCGCGCCGCCGCCTTGGTGCGCGAGCGCGCCGCAGACATCGGGCGGCTCCTGACGCTCGAGCAGGGCAAGCCGCTGGCAGAAGCACGCATCGAGGTGCTCGCGGCCGCGGACATCATCGAGTGGTTTGCAGACGAGGGCCGGCGCGTCTACGGCCGCATCGTGCCGTCGCGCAACCTGGCGGCGCAGCAGTTGGTGCTGAAGCAACCCGTGGGCCCGGTGGCCGCGTTCACGCCGTGGAACTTCCCCGTCAACCAGATCGTGCGCAAGCTCGGCGCGGCGCTGGCCAGCGGCTGCTCGTTCCTGGTCAAGGCCCCGGAGGAGACGCCGGCGTCCCCGGCGGCCTTCCTGCAGACCTTCGTCGACGCGGGCGTGCCCGCAGGCACGGTGGGCCTGGTTTTCGGCGATCCGGCCGAGATCTCGGGCCACCTGATCCCGCACCCGGTCATCCGCAAGGTGACCTTCACCGGCTCGACGCCGGTCGGCAAGCAGCTCGCCGCGCTGGCGGGCGCCCACATGAAACGCGCGACGATGGAACTCGGCGGCCACGCGCCGGTGATCGTCGCGGAGGACGCCGACGTGGCGCTCGCCGTGAGGGCGTCCGGCGGTGCGAAGTTCCGCAACGCGGGGCAGGTCTGCAT
This sequence comes from uncultured Rubrivivax sp., assembly GCA_964595215.1. Taxonomy (GTDB): domain Bacteria; phylum Pseudomonadota; class Gammaproteobacteria; order Burkholderiales; family Burkholderiaceae_C; genus Rubrivivax. Next base: position 6,972 of record CAZQPN010000083.1, read on the forward strand.
TTCGCCGACGCGATTCCTGGTCCACAACGGCATCCGCGAAGAGTTCGTGAGGGCGCTCGTCAAGCACGCCGAGGGCCTGAAGCTGGGGGACGGCCTGGCGGAAGGCACGACGATGGGCCCGCTGGCCAATGCCCGGCGCCTGAACGCGTTGACCAAGGTGGTGGACGACGCGCTGTCCAACGGCGCCAAAGTCGCGACCGGTGGCGAGCGCGTGGGCGCGGCCGGCAACTTCTTCTCGCCGACCGTCCTGACCGACGTCTCGTTGGATGCCAGCGTGTTCAACGACGAGCCCTTCGGCCCGGTGGCGGCTGTGCGCGGTTTCGACACGCTCGACGAAGCGATCGCAGAAGCCAATCGGCTGCCGTTCGGGCTGGCGGGTTACGCCTTCACACAGTCGATCAGGAACGCCCACCGCCTTGCACAGGAAGTTGAAGTCGGCATGTTGTGGATCAATCAACCGGCGGCCCCCTCGCCCGAGATGCCCTTCGGCGGCATCAAGGATTCGGGTTATGGGTCGGAAGGTGGTCCGGAGGCAATGGACGCCTATCTGATCACGAAGGCTGTTTCGGTGATGGCAGCCTGAGCGGCGCGCTGCCGTGCTGAACTGAGCGATGAGGTCGTAGAGCGAGACGCCGATTCGGACAGCTGACGGCACGAGCCGCTCGGCCTGATCAGCCGATTGACCTGCGCCAGCCCCGCAAGCAGGCTGGTCTTGCCACGCTCGTGAGCGTGCCGCTAGCGGCCGAGCACGAGCGCTCGCAACCCAGCCACCGCGGTCATCGCATCGGGTCAACGAATCAGCGCCCCGCGGCCTTACGCCGCCAGCACCTCTTGATGCCCGACTTCATCGCCACCGCACCCGTCGCCTCGCGGCTGATGGCCACCTTCGTAGGCGAGCGTGCTGGCGCTCTACGCCGCGCCGGGGATGATCGAGCGCGGCGTCCTGCGGCCCTGCTGGCTGCTGCCGCGGCGCGAGTGGGCCACACCGGTCGCCAGTGCCTTCCTGCACGCCGATCTGGGGCCCCTGTTGTTCAACGGCTTCACGTTCCTGGCCTTCGGCTTCTCGCTCGAGCGCACGATGGGCAGTGCGCCCTTCGCTGCCCTGTACGCCGTCGGGCTGATCGCCAGCGCGCTGGGCACCTGGGTCAAGCACCGTCGCGAACCCGGGTACCGCACGCTGGGCGCGTCCAAGGACAAGGTTGGTATTCGCACCTCAAACCTGTCCGGGATCACGATGGCCACCCCGACCGGGACGGCCGCCGCCGCGCGGCAAGTCGCTTCGGGCTTCGCCCTACGCGTCTAGCCGCGACGAAGGGCTCACACCACTTGCTGGGACATCAGCCAGAGTGCCCCGATCCGTCACGTTGGAGGGGTAGCCTTCCGACTCCGGTTGCCAGCGCCCGCGTGGGCGTTCGGCGACGTTGGCACCCGCAAGGAGGCTGCAGATGAACACCCCGGAAGACCTGCCAGGGCACGACTGGCTCCAGGCCGAACTGGCCGACACGATCGACGAAGACATCGAACTCGAACTGGAGGATGCCGCCCTCAGCCGCGAGATCTCCCGCATCTACAAGGCCAAGCACCCCGACACCATCGACCGCACCACCTATCTGCATGCGCTGATCCGCCTGCAGGCCGAGCTGATCAAGCTGCAGGACTGGGTGCAGCACCACGGCGAGAAGGTCGTGATCCTGTTCGAAGGCCGCGACAGCGCCGGCAAGGGCGGCGTCATCAAGCGCATCACCCAGCGCCTGAACCCTCGCGTCGTGCGCACCGTCGCGCTGCCCGCGCCGTCCGACCGCGAGAAGACGCAGTGGTACTTCCAGCGCTATGTGCCGCACCTTCCGGCCGGCGGCGAGATCGTGCTGTTCGATCGCTCCTGGTACAACCGCGCCGGTGTCGAGCGCGTGATGGGCTTCGCGACCGAGGACCAGGTCGAGGAGTTCTTCCGGGACGTGCCGGAGTTCGAACGCATGCTGGTCCGCTCGGGCATCCGGCTGATCAAGTACTGGTTCTCGATCACCGACGAGGAGCAGCAGATGCGCTTCCTGATCCGCATCCACGACCCGCTCAAGCAGTGGAAGCTCTCGCCGATGGACCTGCAGTCCCGCGTACGCTGGGAGCAGTACACCAAGGC
>CAZQPN010000084.1:0-8969 GCA_964595215.1 uncultured Rubrivivax sp.
CGGCCTTCCTGGTAGCGGCGGAAGGCGGCGATCGAGGTCACCAGCAGGCCGGAGTTGCCGTTCGGCCGCAGCGCGGTGTCGATGTCGAACAGCTCGCCGGCCGCGGTGCGCAGGGTCAGCCAGGTGATCAGCTTGCGCACGAAGGCGGCGTAGACCTCCTGCACCAGGTCGGTGTCGGGCTCGTCGGCGTCGTCGTACAGGAAGACGACGTCGAGGTCGCTGCCATAGCCGAGCTCCTTGCCGCCGAGCTTGCCGTAGGCGATGACGCCGAACTGCGGCACCTCGCGGTGGCGCTGGCGCAGCCGCGCCCAGGCCCACTGCAGCGTCGTGTCGAGCACCGCATCGGCCAGCGACGAGAGGTCGTCGGCCACCTGCTCGACCGTGATGTCGCCCTCGACGTCGCGCACCAGCGTGCGGAAGACCTCGGCATGGTGCGCGTGACGCAGCGTGTCCAGCAGCGTCTCCTCGTCGGCCTCGCCGGCGCGCTCCCAGGCGTCGTGGCGGTCGGCCAGCTCGGCCTGGAAGGCGGCGCGGTCGAAGCGCAGGTGCTGCAGCCGGGCGTCGGCGAGCTCGTCGATGACGCCGGGGTGGCGCATCAGGTACTGCGTCGGCCAGCGCGCCAGGCCGAGCAGCCGCAGCAGCCGCTGCTGCACCTCGGGTCGCTCGGCGAGCAGCGCGAGGTAGCTCTCGCGCCGCAGCAGCGGCTCGACCCAGTCGACGAAGCGCAGCGCGGCGTCGGCCGAGCAGGAACCGTCGGTAACGCAGGCGCCGGCGCGCTGCATCAACCGGCCCAGGCGCAGCCGGCTGTCCTCGCGCAGCGCCTGCACGCGCGGGTGCCGGGCCCAGGTCTTCAGGCGCTCCGCGAGCGTCGGCGGCACCCGCTCGAGCAGGGTCTCGTTGTCGACGGCCAGCGGCGCCGGCCCGCATCCTCGGCAGGCGCCGCGTGCCTTCGCCGGCGCCTGGCCGTCGTTCAGCAGGGCATCGAACTCGGCGGCGACGAACTCGCGCACGGCACCGAGCTTGTCGAGCAGTTCGCAGGCATCGCGTCCGCTGCCAGGCTCGCAGCGCAGGCCGAGGCTGGCGGCGATCCAGCCGAGGTCGCCGTCGACCGCCGGCAGCAGATGCGTCTGCTGGTCGTCGAGGTACTGGATGCGGTGCTCGACCCGGCGCAGGAAGACGTAGGCGTCGGCCAGCCGGTCGGCCGTGGCCGCGGCCATCAGGTCACGCTCGACCAGGCACTGCAGCCCGCGCAGCGTCGAGCGGGTCCGGATCTCCGGGAACTGCCCGCCGCGTACGACGAGCAGCAACTGGACGATGAACTCGATCTCGCGGATGCCACCGCGCGACAGCTTGACGTCGTTGGCGCGCTCGGGGCGGCCCGCGGCGCGCCGCTGCGCCTCCTCGCGGATCCTGCGGTGCAGCTGGCGCAGGCCCTCGAACACGCCGTAGTCGAGGTACTTGCGGTAGACGAAGGGCGTGACGAGCGCGCGCAACTGCAGCGTGCGCCCGCTGGTCACCGCTGCCCGCGGCGCGACGACGCGGCTCTTCAGCCACGCGAAGCGCTCCCACTCGCGGCCCTGGACGAGAAAGTACTCCTCCAGCATCGGCAGGCTGACGACCGGCGGGCCGGAATTGCCGTTCGGGCGCAGCGCGAGGTCGACGCGGAAGACGAAGCCGTCCTCCGTCGCGTCGCCGATCAGCGCGTAAAGCCGCCTGGCGACGAGCGAGAAATATTCGTGTGCCGACACCGTCGGCAGGGTGACGGCCGTCTCCGGCGCGCCGGGCCCGTCGGCGGACGCGGGCCCGATGCCGTCGGTCTGGCCGTCGTCCTCGTAGACGTAGATGAGGTCGATGTCGGACGACACGTTGAGCTCGCGCGCGCCGAGCTTGCCCATGCCGACGACCCAGAACTCGATGCGCCGGCCGGCGGCGTCGCGCGGCACGCCGTGGCGCGCCGTCGCCTCGGCCAGCGCCTGCGCAAGTGCGCGCTCGAGTGTCGCCTCGGCCAGCGCCGTCATCGCGTGCGTGACCGTCTCGAGCGACGCGCTGTGCTCGACGTCGAGCACCGCGAGCCGCTCCAGCACCATCTGGCGCGCCACGCGCAGTGCGGCCGGCAGCGCGCGGCCGCGGTCCAGCAGCGTCTGCACCAGCGCGTCGACGGTGGCGGCATCGGGCGCTCCGGGCGGCAGCAACCCGAGTTCGGCCGCATAGCGGCGCCGCACACGCTGCACGAAACGGCTGTGGTCGGCGCGCGCGGCGGGCGGTGCACCGCCCGCCGCGCTGCCGGCGCCTGCCTCGGCGGACGGGCCAGAGACCGCGGCGCGGCTCGGGTCGGGGTCGGGGTCGGGAGCGGAACGCATGGGGCGCGACAGGGTCTGTGCTAGATTGCTCAATCTCGGCCGGACCCGGGGCGGACCGCCCGCACACACCGGTACTGGCGCAGGTTGCGCCCGTCGAGCCTCCTCCGATCGCCGAATGCCGTCATTGCCGTCTTCCCGCCCCGAGGCCGCGCTCTTCGCGCCGTCCCGCCGGCGCAGGGCAGGCACGGTATGGCGCTGGACGACCGGACTGTTGTTCGTGGCGTGGAGCTTAGCCGTCCTCGCGTGGTTGACCCTCCACTGGGGGATTCTGCCCCGCCTGGATCACTGGCGCCCGCAGATCGAGCAGAGGCTCGGCGCCGCCCTCGGCGCGCCGGTGTCGATCGGCGCCATCCGCGTGCGCTCGGGTGGCTGGGTGCCGGCACTCGAGCTCGACGACGTCCGCCTGCTCGACGCCGCCGGCCTACCGGCGCTGCAACTCGGTCACGTCCTCGCCGCGCTGGCGCCGACCTCGCTGCTGAGCGGCCGCCCGCGGCTGGCGCAGCTGCACCTGGACGGCGTGCAGCTCGACGTGCGGCGCGACGCCGAGGGCCGGCTGCGCATCGCGGGCATGGACCTCGACGCCGGGGCGGGCGACGCCGGCGCCACCGCGGATGCCCCGACCTGGTTCTTCGAGCAGCAGGAGTTCGTGATCCGGCGCGGCACGCTGCGCTGGACCGACGAGCGCTCGCAGGCGCCCCCGTTGGTGCTGACGGACGTCGATCTCGTGATCCGCAACGGCCTGCGCCGTCACGAGCTGCGCCTGGACGCGACGCCGCCGCCGCAGTGGGGCGCCCGCTTCGCACTGCGCGGGCAGTTCACGCAGCCGCTGGTCGCAGCAGGCGCCGATGGCGCGGCGTCGGCCCCCTGGCGCGGGTGGCGCGGCACGCTGTATGCCGACCTGCCGCACGCCGACGTCGCCGAGCTCGGGCGTCACGTGGCGCTGCCGTTCGAGCTCTCCGAGGGCCGGGGCGCGCTGCGCGCCTGGCTGGACATCGACGGCGGACAGCCGGTCGGTGGCACGGCCGATCTCGCGCTCGAGGCGGTGTCGCTGCGGCTGGCGCCGCAGTTGCAGCCGATGGCCTTGTCGCGCCTGCTCGGCCGCGTCACGGCCCGGCTGGCGCCCGATGCGCTGTCGTTCGCCGTCGAGGGGCTGCGCTTCGAGACCGACGATGCGGTCGAGTGGGCGCACAGCCAGCTGCGCCTGACGCTGCAGCGTGCGCACGCCGGCTCGCCCGGTGTGCCAGGCCGCCCCGACGGCCGGCTCGCGATCGACGCCGACGCCATCGTCGGCGGCCGCCTGAGCGCCGACCGGCTCGACCTCGACGTCGTCGCCAGCCTGGGCGCACGGTTGCCGTTGCCGGACGCCGTGCACCGCATGGTGGCCGATCTCGCGCCGCGCGGCCAGGTGCAGGACCTGTCGTTGCAGTGGCAGGGACCGCTGCAGTCGCCGCAGTCGTGGCAGGCCGGACTTCGGGTGTCGGACCTCGCGCTGGCTGCCGGTCCGCCCGGACCGCCAGCCTGGGGTCGCGCCGAGAGCGCCGGCCGCCCCGGCCTGCATGGCGCGTCGATCGAGCTCCAGGCGAGCGAGGCCGGCGGCCAGGCGGAGTTGCAGCTGCGGGCCGGCGCGCTCGTCCTGCCGGGCGTGCTGGCCGCGCCCGAGCTGCCGTTCGACGACCTGCACGCCAGGCTGCAGTGGCGGGTGACGGACGATGCCAGCGGCGCGGCGGCGGTCGAGCTGCAGGTGCAGGAGGCGCGCTTCGCGAACGCCGACGTCAGCGGCACGCTGAGCGGCACCTGGCGCACCGGGCCGGGAGAGGGCTTCGGCGCCGGTGCGCGCCTGCCGGGGCAGATCGACCTGCGCGGGCGCATCGCGGAGGGCCGCACCGAGCGCGTCGCGCGCTACCTGCCGCTGGGCATCCCGGCCGAGACGCGCCAGTGGGTGGCGCGCGCGATCGGCCCGGGCCGGTTGCGCGACGGCGAGTTCCAGGTGCGCGGCGACATCTGGCACTTCCCGTACACCGACGGCTCCCCCGGGGCCTTCCGCATCCGCGCGCGCGTGGAGGACATGGCGCTGGCCTACGTGCCCAGCGAGCCGGGATGGGACTCGCCGTGGCCGGCGATGCAGGACGTGACCGGCGAGATCGAGTTCGACCGCGGCCGCATGCGCATCGGTGACGCCCGCGCGCAGGTGGCCGGCGTCGCGCTGCGCGGCGTGCATGGCGGCGTCGAGGACCTCGTCGCCAACCCGGTGCTGCAGCTCGAGGGCCAGGGCCGGGGGCCGCTGGCGGCGATGCTGGGCTTCGTCGAGACGACCCCGGTCGGCGAGTGGATCGGCGGTGCCCTCGACGACGCGCGCGCCACCGGCGTCGCCAACCTCGACCTGGCCCTGGCGATCCCGATCGCCGACCCGTCTTCGACGACGACGAAGGGGTCGGTGCAGCTCGCCGGCAACGACCTGCGCCTGCTGCCCGGCACGCCCGCGCTGGGATCGGTGCGTGGCCGGGTCGACTTCTCGCACCAGGGCTTCCAGATCGTGGCCGGACGCGCGCGCGTGCTCGGCGGCGACGCCAGCTTCGAGGGCGGCACCCAGCCCGACGGCTCGCTGCGCTTCCACGGCCAGGGCGTGGCGACCGCGGAGGCCCTGCGCACGGCGCGTGACGTGCCGGCGCTGGCGCCGCTGGCGCGGCTCGGCACGCGGCTGAGCGGGCAGTCGCCCTACCGCGTCGAGCTGCAGTTCCGCCAGGGCTGGCCCGAGCTGCGTGTCACGAGCAGCCTGACGGGGATGGTGCTAAACCTGCCGCCGCCGATGGACAAGTCCGCCGGCGACGCCTGGCCGCTGCGTGTGCAGACGACGCGCCTGGCGAGCCAGGACGCCGACCTGCTGAGCATCGACATCGACCATCGCCTGCAGGCCCGCTACGAACGCGATCTGGCCGGCGAGACGGTCCGGATCCGGCGCGGCGCGATCGGCGTCGGCGTCGCGCCGCCGCCGCTACCGGCGCGCGGCGTGACGGCGCAGGTTGCCTGGCCGCGCGTCGACGTCGATGCCTGGCAGGCCGCCCTCGAGGCCCGTCCGGACGACGCCAGGCCCTCTGCTGGTGCGCCGCTGTCCGATCTGGCGCAGATCGAAGGCAGCGAGGGGGGCGACGCGCTGCCGACGCAGGCCGTGCTGCGCGCTGCCGAGATGCGGTTGGGCGGGCGTCGCTTCGGCGACGTCACGCTCGAGTGGCAGCGGCAGGCGCAGCGGGCCGACACCCTGTGGTCGGCCCAGGTGCGCGCCGACGAGGCCGAAGGCACGGTCGAGTATCGCCAGCCACACGCGCCGGGCGCGCCAGGCCGTCTGCAGGCGCGGCTGTCGCGGCTCACGCTGGCCGCGCCCGGCCCTGCTGCCGTCGCGCCCGCCGCAGGCGTGGCGGGGCCGCCCGATGCCGCGCCGCCTGCCGTCCGTTCGACGGTGCCGGCACTCGATCTCGTCGTCGACGACTTCCGCTGGCGCGGCCTTGCGCTCGGACGGCTCGAGGTCGAGGCGGTGAACCGCGCCGCCGGTGCCGGCAGCGCGGCGCGCGAGTGGCGGCTCGACCGCCTGCGCATCCACAACGACGACGCCGACCTGCAGGGCCGCGGCCTGTGGGCGCCTGGCCGGCGCATGGCGCTGGACTTCGGCATCGCGTTGTCCGACAGCGGGCGCTTAGCCGAGCGCCTGGGCATGGCCGGCGTGCTGCAGGGCGGCAAGGGCCGCATCGACGGCGAGCTGTCATGGGCCGGATCGCCGCTCGCGCCCGACCTCGCCAGCCTCGGCGGCAGCATGCGCATCGCGCTCGACGAGGGGCGCTTCCTGCAGGCCGAGCCGGGCGTGGCGCGGCTGCTCGGGGTGTTGAGCCTGCAGTCGCTGCCGCGCCGGCTGCTGCTCGATTTCCGGGACGTCTTCCAGCAGGGCTTCGTCTTCGACAAGGTGACCGGCGACGTGCGCATCGCGCGCGGCGTGGCCGAGACCGACAACCTGCGCCTGATCGGCGTGCAGGCGGGCGTGCTGGTCGAGGGCCGCGCCGACCTGCGCGCCGAGACCCAGGACCTTCGCATCGTCGTCGTCCCCGAGCTCAATGCCGGCGCGGCGTCGCTCGCCTACGCCGCGATCAACCCGGTCGTCGGGCTTGGGACCTTCCTGGCGCAGCTGCTGCTGCGCCAGCCGATGATGGCCGCCGGCACGCGCGAGTTCAGCGTCACCGGGCCCTGGAACGATCCGCAGGTGCAGCGCGTCGATCGCGGTGCCGCGGCCGCGGCCGCGGCCGCGGCCTCGGCGCAGACTGGCGAGGCGGGCACGCGATGAGGGTCGCCGCGGTGCAGATGGTGTCCGGGCCCGAGCTGGGCCCGAACCTGGCGGCCGCCGGCCGGCTGCTGGCCGAGGCGGCCGCGGGTGGCGCCTCGCTCGCGGTGCTGCCCGAGTACTTCTGCCTGATCGGCCGCCGCGACACCGACAAGCTGGCGATCGCCGAGGCGCCGGGAGACGGGCCGATCCAGGCCTTTCTGGCCGACGCCGCGCGTCGCCACCGGCTGTGGCTCGTCGGCGGCACGCTGCCGGTGCGCACCGACGATCCGGATCGGGCGCTGAACCGCTGCACGGTCTGGGCCCCCGACGGCACGCTCGCGGCCCACTACGACAAGATCCACCTGTTCTCGTTCAGCGAGGGCGACGAGCGATACGACGAGGGTCGCGTGCTGCGCGCCGGCGACACGCCGGTGGCGTTGCAGGCCGGGGCGTGGCGTGTCGGCCTGTCGGTGTGCTACGACCTGCGCTTCCCGGAGCTCTATCGCGCGTTGATGGACCCGCCGTGCGACCTGCTGACCGTGCCGTCGGCCTTCACCGTGCCCACCGGCCGCGCGCACTGGGAGCTGCTGCTGCGCGCGCGGGCGGTCGAGAACCAGTGCTACGTGATCGCCGCCGCCCAGGGCGGCCTGCACGTCACCGGGCGCCGGACCTGGGGCCACAGCCTGATCGTCGACCCCTGGGGCGAGGTGCTGGCGGTGCAGGCCGAGGGCGAAGGCGTGGTGATGGCCGACGTCGACCCGGCGCGCCTGGCCGACGTGCGGCGCCGGCTGCCGGCGCTGGCGCACCGGCGCCCGATCGGCTGACGACGACCGCCGCGCTGCGTCAGCCACCGGGCGGTGCCGGCGGCGTGCCCGCCCTCGCCGCTCAGCGTCCGCCGTACATCAGGCGTCGGGCCAGCAGCGTCTTGGCCGGGGCCACGCGGTCCAGGGCCGCCAGGCCCATCCCGCGCAGCAGCGCCGCCCCCGGCAGCGACCAGGTGAAGCTGCGCGCCAGGAAGTCGGTGGCCGCGATGATGGTCCAGCGGTCGGGCACGCGCGCCCACTCCACGCGCCGCAGCGCGACGTCGGTGTCGGCCTCGAAGCGCAGCCCATCGACCACCTGGTAAGCGTCGCGCAGGCCCAGGTTCAGCCCCTGCCCGGCCACCGGGTGCAGGGTCTGCGCCGCATTGCCGATGCGGACCACGCGTCCCTCGACCAGGCTGCGCTCGGCGTTCAGGCCGAGCCCGAAGTGCTTCAGCGGCGACAGCGCGACCAGGCGTCCGGCCGCGGCCGGGAACACGGTGTTGAGCAGTGCCAGCCGCTGGGCGGCGTCGAGGTCGCGCACCGGGTCGTGCGCGCTGTCCACGCACCAGACCAGCGCCGCTTGCGCGGCGCCGTCGGCAGCCACGGGCAGCGGCAGCAGCGCCGCCGGCCCCTGGCGCGTGAAGCGCTCGTAGGCGATGCCGGGCCGGCCTCCCTGCAGGCTCACCGTGCCCACCCAGGCGGTCTGCGCGTAGTCGTGCACCAGCGCCTTGCGCGCCTGGGTGCCGAACACGCCGCCCTCGGCCACCACCGCGAGGTCGAAGGTCTCGGCGATGCCCGCATCGACCTCGATGCCGCCGGGCACCGGCTTGAGAGCCGCCACCGGCGATCCGAAGCGCGCGACCAGACGCCCGGGCGCCGCGGCGCACGCCGCCAGCCAGGCGGTCTGCAGCGGCGCGACCAGGGCGCCGTAGGGCAGCACCGCGCCCAGCATGGGCACCTGCAGGTCGCGCGCACGGATCAGCACATGGGCGTCGCCGAACGACGGCGGCGCCTGCGACACGTGGACGCCCGCGATGGGCGCGGCGGCCGCGTCGGGCCAGCAGCCCAGGCCCTGCAGCATCTGCACGCTGCCCAGGGACAGGGCCAGCGTGCGCGGGTCGGCGGCCACGTCCTGGTCCTCGGGGCGGGCGTCGAAGACCGTCAGCTGCGCACCCGGCATGGCGCGCGCCGCGAGCAGCGCCAGCGCCAGCCCGACCGGGCCGGCGCCCACGACCGCGATGCGGCGGGCAGGACGTTCGTGCATGCGCCGATGATACGGAGGCCGGGGCCGGGCCGCGGGCCCCGCAGTGGTTCAATCCCCCGGCGGGAACGATGCCCCGCGCGGCGCGGGCCGGACACGACGGGAGCGGAGCATGGACGAGACAAGGCAGGCACGGGGCGTGGCGCGTGCCGCATGGGCCGCATGGGCCGCATGGGCCGTATGGGCCACATCGGCCGCATGGGCGACACGGGCGGCGCTGACGGCGCTGACGGCGCGGG
>CAZQPN010000085.1:0-8946 GCA_964595215.1 uncultured Rubrivivax sp.
AAGGCGAAGCGTTCGCGGTCGGCGATGGGCATCAGCTCGACCACGCCGACGTCGGAGTGGCAGGCCAGACGCGCGCTCTTGTCGAATTCGGGCCAGCGCCGGTAGTCGGCCTCGATGCGCCCGGCGATCCCGGCCAGGCAGGCCGGCAGGCCCCGCCGCTGCACCAGGCGGACCATGTCCGGGGCGCTGAGGTAGAGGGTGGCGGGCTGGGTGTCGTGGCCAACGGTGGGGCGGGCGGCGGGACGCTGCATGGGATGTCTCCTGGGTTTGACAGGAGTCTCCCGCGGACGGCCGGCAGGCGGAAGCGTCAGGAACGCTTCGATCGGATTAGAAATATGCCATAACGGCAGCCTTGACTGCCGTTTTGCACAAGTCGTGCAGGTTCAGGCGGTGCGCGGCCTGACCGCGGCGGCGGCCCGCTGCGCCTTGGCGCGGGCCGCGTCGACGTCGGCGTCGCGCGCCAGCGCCACGCCCATGCGGCGCTTCTCGAAGCTCTCGGGCTTGCCGAACAGGCGCAGGTCGGTGCCCGGCTCGGCGAGCGCCGCGTCGACGCCGTCGAAGACGATGCCGGCCGCGTCCACGCCACCGTAGACCACGGCGCTGGCGCCCGGCGTCTTGAGCGCGGTGTCCACCGGCAGGCCCAGGATGGCGCGCGCGTGCAGCTCGAACTCGTTCTGCCACTGCGTGATCATCGTCACCATGCCGGTGTCGTGCGGGCGCGGGCTGACCTCGCTGAACCAGACCTGCTCGCCCTTGACGAACAGTTCGACGCCGAACAGACCCCAGCCGCCCAGGTCGTCGGTGATCGCGCGCGCGATGTCCTGCGCCCGCGCCAGTGCCGCCGGGTGCATGGGTTGCGGCTGCCAGCTCTCGACGTAGTCGCCGGCCACCTGCCGGTGGCCGATGGGCTCGCAGAACACCGTGCCCGGCCGGCCGCCGAACATCGCGCGCACCGTCAGCAGCGTGATCTCGTAGTCGAAGTCGATGAAGCCCTCGACGATGACGCGGCCGTGGCTGACACGGCCGCCGGCCATCGCGTAGGCCCAGGCCTGCTCGACGTCGGCCGGCCCGTCGACCTTGCTCTGGCCCTTGCCGGAGCTGCTCATCACCGGCTTGACGATGCACGGATAACCGATACCGCCGTCGATGGCGGCCTGCAGCTCGGCCAGCGAGTCGCAGAACCGGTAGGGGCTGGTCGGCAGGCCCATGGTCTCGGCCGCCAGCCGGCGGATGCCCTCGCGGTCCATCGTCAGCCGAGCGGCGCGCGCGGTCGGGATCACGCGCACCGTGCCCTCGGCCTCGAGCGCCTGCAGCACCGGCGTGGCGATGGCCTCGATCTCGGGCACGACGAGGGCTGGCCTTTCGGCCTCGATCAGCGCGCGCAGCGCGTCCGGGTCGCTCATCGTGATCGTGCGCGCGTGGTGCGCCACCTGCTGGCCCGGCGCGTGGTCGTAGCGGTCGACGGCGATCGTCTCGACGCCCAGGCGTTGCAGCGCGATCAGGACCTCCTTGCCCAGCTCGCCGCTGCCCAGCAGCATGACGCGCGTGGCGTCGGGCGTCAGCGGGGTGCCGAGGACGAGGGGGGAAGCGGTCATGACGGACAGGGCCGGGGGACGGCCGAGGTTGTGTTCGCCGTCATTGTCGCGCCGGCGCGCTGGATACACTCGTCGGCGTGTCGGGCGCTGGGCCCGCAGGGACCCCCTGCCGATGGAGCTGATCGAGCGCGACGTGACGCTGGCGGCCTTGCACGGCCTGCTTCAGACGGCCGCGCAGCATGGCCGGATCGCGCTGGTGGCGGGCGAGGCCGGCATCGGCAAGACCAGCGTGCTGCGTGCGCTGGCCACGCAGCACACAGCCGTCGGCGGCGCGGTCTGGTGGGGCGCGTGCGACGCGCTGGAGACGCCGCACCCGCTGGCCCCGCTGCTGGACATGGCGCGCGACGCCGGCGCACGATTCGCGTCGCGCATCGACGGCCCGCGACCGGCACTGTTCGAGGCCGTGCTCGACGACCTTCGCCTGGCGGTCGGCCCGGTGCTGGTCGTGGTCGAGGACGCGCACTGGGCCGACGACGCGACGCTGGACTGGCTGAAATACCTGGGCCGGCGCATCGAGCGCACGCATGCGCTGCTGGCCATCAGCTACCGCGACGACGAGGTCACGGCCACGCACCCGCTGCGCCGCGTGCTCGGCGAGCTGCCGCCCGCCGCGCGCGCGCACCTGCCGCTGCCGCGCCTGAGCCGGGCGGCGGTGCAGACGCTGGCGACGCAGGCGGGCCGCCGCGCCGAAGGCGTCTACGAGGCGACGCAGGGCAACGCCTTCTTCGTCACCGAACTGCTGCGCGACGGCGTCGTCCCGCCATCCGTCCCGCACAGCGTGCAGGACCTGGTGCTGGCGCGCTTCGCGCGGCTGCCGGACGGTGCGCAGGCGCTGCTGCGTGTCGTCGCCGTGGTGCCGGGGCGCACCGAGCGCTGGCTGGCCGACGCGCTGGCCGCGCCGTCGCTCGACGACCTGGAGGCCGCGCTGGCCAGCGGGCTGCTCGTCGCCGAGGATCGTGCGCTGAGCTACCGGCACGAGCTCGGGCGGGTCACCGTCGATGCGTCGTTGTCGCCGCCGCTGCGCCAGTCCCTGCACGCGCGGGTGCTGGCCGCGCTGTCCGATTCCGCCGATGCGCGGCATCCGGTGCCGCCGGCGCGCCTGGTGCACCATGCGCTGCAGGCCGACGACGTGGCGGCGATCAGCCGCCACGCGCCGGCCGCCGCCGCCGAGGCCACGCAGCGCGGCGCGCTGCGCGAGGCCGTCCAGCACTGGACGACGGCGCTGCAGCGCGGGCGGCCGGCCGATGTCGCGCAGGAGGAGCGCTGGCTCGACGCCGCGGCCATCGCCTTGACCCGGCTCGGCGTCGCCGGCGAGCGCGAGAGCTACCTCACCCGCCTGGAGGCGATGGCGCGCGCCCGCGGCGACCTGGCCGAGGCTGCGCGCCACGTCAGCCGACGCGCGGGGGTCTGGGTCGGACGCATGGACCACGCGCGCGCGCTGGCGATCAACGCCGACGCGCTGGCGATGGTCGAGGCCCTGCCGCCGTCGTCGGCCAAGGCCTTCGTCTGGCACAACGAGGCCCATCTGCGCATGCTCGAGCGCGACTGCGACGACAGCGTCGCCTGGGCGCGGCGCACGCTGGACCTGGCGGACGCGATCGGCGACGAGGCGATGGCGCGGGCGGCGCGCGGGGTGCTGGGCTGTGCGCTGCTGTTCATCGACCACCCGGCCGGCGTGGCCGAGCTCGAGGCGGTCGGCGACGCGTTGCGTCGCAGCGGCAACATGCTCGGCGCCGCCGGTGCGCTGTCCAACCTCGGGTCGGGCGCGGGCGAGCTGATGCTGCTCGTGCGCGCCGAGGCCGCGTTGCGCGAGGCCGTCGAGCTGGCCGTCGCGTCCGAGGCCGACGGCACGCGCGACTACGCGCAGGCCTGGCTGGCGCTGGTGCGCATGCACCGCGGCGACTGGCGCGAGGCCGGCCGGCTCGCCGACGAGGCGCTGGCGCGCCCGGGACTGCTGGCGATGAGCCGGCTGATGGCGACCGTGGCGCTGGCCCGGCTGCGCGGGCGGCGTGGCGACCCCGGCGTCGACGATGCGCTGGCCGAGGTGGGCCGCCTGGGCGGCGCGAGCCGTACGCTGCAGCGTCTGGCGCCGGCGTGCGCGGTGCACGCCGAGGCTGCGTTCGCGCGCGGCGACCTCGACGCCGTGGCGCGCGAGGTGGCCCGGGTGCTGCCGCTGGCGCAGGCCAAGCGGCACCCCTGGTTCGTCGGCGAGCTGAACTACTGGCTGTGGCGCAGTGGCCGGCCCGAGGCCACGGGCGCCGGCTGCGCCGAGCCGTTCGCGCTCGAGATCGGCGGGCGCTGGCGCGAGGCCGCCGCCGCCTGGCAGGCGCTGGACTGCCCCTACGAGCAGGCGCGCGCACTGGCGCTGGGCGACGCCGCGGCGCAGCGCGAGGCGCTGGCGATCTTCGACCGCCTGGGCGCTGCGCCGGCCGCCGACGCACTGCGGCGACGGCTGCGTGAGGCCGGCGTGCGCGGCCTCGAACGCGGCGCGCGCGCGTCGACGCGCGAGCACCCGGCCGGCCTGACGCGCGCCGAGGGCGAGGTGCTGGCGCTGCTGGCCGACGGCCTGCGCAACGCTGAAATCGCCGCCCGGCTGCACCGCTCGGTGCGCACTGTGGACCACCATGTCGCCGCCGTACTGGCCAAGTTGGGCGTGGACTCGCGCAGCGCCGCCGTCGACCGTGCGCGGCGCGAGGGCTGGCTGCCCGTTCCCGAGCCCGGCCGCGGCGCAAATTAGGCAGCCGCGGCGCGCAATCTGGGCAAGGCTGCCGATGTGCGGCGGCGGTGGCATCCGCATCCTTCACGGCACGGCGGCAATGGTGTCGCCGGCGCATCCGAAGGAGCCCACGATGCCCCGCTACATGGTCGAACGCAGTTTCCCCCAACCCCTGGAGATCCCGATCAACGCCGACGGCCGCCGCGCGATGGACGGCGTGATCGCCACCAACGGCGAGTCGGGCGTGAGCTGGGTGCACAGCTACGTCAACCCCGAGCGCACCCAGACCTTCTGCGTCTACGACGCGCCGACGCCCGAGGCCATCCGCAAGGTCGCCGAGCGCAACGGGCTGCCGGTCGGCCGCATCACGCAGGTCAGCGTGCTCGACCCCTACGCCTACGGCGCCTGAGCGGCGCGCTGGCGCCGCGTCCACCCTCCAGGAGACTGTCATGATCCACAAGACGCTGACCCGGCCCTGCCTCGTGCTGGCCATCGCCGCGGCGCTGCACGCCGCACCGGCCGTCGCGCACCGCGCGCCGGTCGATGAGACCCGGCTCGCCCCGCGCACGCAGGCGGCGATCGCGGAGGCACGCCGCGCCACCGCGGCCTTCCACGACTTCGACGCCGCCACCGCTGCCGGCTACGGCCCGGCACCGGTCGTCGATCTGCAGGGCTTGACCTGCATCGACAACCCGGGGACGGGCGCGATGGGCGTGCACTTCGTCAACGGTGCGCTGCTGACGACCGCGCTCGACCCGCGCCGGCCGCAGGCCCTGGTCTACGAACCGATGCCCGGCGGCACGATGCGGCTCGTCGGCGTCGAGTACATCGTGTTCCAGGACGCCTGGCAGGCGGAGTTCCCCGGCACCGTGCCGAAGCTGTACGGCCGCCACTTCCACCTGGTGCCGGCGGGCAACCGCTACGGCCTGCCGCCGTTCTACGCGCTGCACCTGTGGCTGTGGCAGCCCAACCCGGCCGGCATGTTCGCCGATTGGAACCCGGCGGTGCGCTGCCCTTGAGCGCCGGCCGGCGCGCCCGCCCCGGTCTGCGCGGCGTGCCTCATCTCACCGCCAGGCGAAGGCCGGCTGGTCGAAGTGCGCCACGCGTGTCGGCCGGCCGAGCAGCACCCATTCGCGGAACTGGTAGAGGAAGGCGGCGGTCGGTGCGGCGATCCAGCGCGTGCCGATCGGCATCCGCAGCACGGTGCGGCCGGTCTGGCGCGGCGTGTTGAGCAGCGGGGCGTCGTCGCGCAGCAGCTCGCGCAGCGGGATGCGGTGCACGCCGGCCACCTCGGCCGGGTTGGGCTGCAGCGCGCGCGCCGCACCGCCCCAGACGACGACCGGGGTGATGACGTAGCCGGAGCGCGTCGCGTAGTCGTCCAGCCGGCCCAGGATGGCGCCAGCCGGCAGCGCCAGACCGACCTCCTCCGACAGCTCGCGCAGCGCGGCCTGCTCGGGCGTCTCGCCGGGGTCGATGCGGCCGCCGGGCAGCGCCCACTGGCCGGCATGGCTGCGCAGCGTCGCGGCGCGGCGCGTCAGCAGCAGTGCCGCCTCGACCTCCCAGTCGGGTCCTTCGGGCAGGCCGTCGATGCCGGCGCCGAAGCCGGCCTCGACGAGCGTCAGCGCCACCGCCGCATGGTGACGGTCGTCGATCGGGATCGCGTGCGGGGACCCGCGCGCCAGTGCCGCCGCCACGCGGGTGCGCAAGGCGCTGTCCGTGCGCAGCGGGGCGGCGTCGGGAGGGGCTGTGGGTTTCGTCACGTCGCCGAGCATAGGGCGGCGCGGGCATGATCGCGTGCATGCCGCCGACCCTCGACGATCTGCGCCACCATGCGCTGGCGCGCTCGCTGTTCCCGCCGACCACGCTGGCGCGTGCGATCGCACGACTGGGCTTCGTGCAGGCAGATCCCTTGCGCGCCCCGGCGCGCGCCCAGGACCTGACGCTGCGCCACCGAGTGCGCGACTACCGCGCCGGCGACCTGGAGCGGCGCTATCCACGGCTGGCCGTCGAGGAGGACTTCTTCGTCAACTACGGCTTCCTGCCGCGCGCCACGCAGGCGCTGATGCACCCGCGCACGCCGCGCGAGGACTGGCCGGCGGCGCGACGCCGGCAGGCGGAGGCGGTGCATGCTTTCGTGCGCGAGCGTGGCGTCGTGCATCCGCGCGACGTCGATGCCGCCTTCCAGCATGGCAAGGCACGCAACTGGTTCGGCGGGTCGGGCAACGCCAGCACGCAGCTGCTCGACGCGATGCACTACCGCGGCTGGCTGCGCATCGCCCGGCGCGAGGGTGGGGTGCGGCTCTATGCGGCCCGCGATGCGGACTCGCACGGCGACGCATCGCCCGATGGGGCGGCGGCGCTGGACGCACTGGTCGACGTCGTGCTGCGCACCTACGCGCCACTGCCGCTGGCCAGCCTGCGTGCGCTCGTCGGCCACCTGCGGTCCGGCGTGCCGCAGTGGGCCGACGAGCGGCCAGCTGCGCTGCAGCGCGCGCTGCGGCGCCACCCGAACGTCGCCGTCGACGGCCAGGTCTGGGTCTGGCCGGCCGGCGAGTCGCCCTCCGCGTCCCGCCACGCCGTGCCCGAGGGCGTGCACCTGCTGGCGCCGTTCGACCCGGTGGTCTGGGACCGGCGCCGCTTCGAGCTGTTCTGGGGCTGGGCCTACCGCTTCGAGGCCTACACGCCGGCGGCGCGGCGCGTGCGCGGCCACTACGCGCTGCCGCTGCTGTGGCAAGGCCGGGTCATCGGCTGGGGCAACCTGGCGGTGCGCGACGGCCGGCTGGTGCCGGATCTCGGACTTGTCGCCGGCCGGCCGCCGCGCGGTGCGGCCTGGCGCGCGGCGCTGGACGACGAGCTGGAGCGGCTGCGGGTCTTCCTGGGCTGCGGATGAGCGGGCGCCCGCTGGCGCTCAGCGGACCAGATGCCAGATCATGCGCACGGCCGTCAGGGCCAGGAAGATCGCGAACAGCCGCTTGAGCCGATTGGCGTTGACCGCGTGCGCGGCGCGCACGCCCCAGCCGGTGGTCAGCAACGTCGCTGGCACGATGAGCGCGACGCCGAGCAGGTTGACGTAGCCGACGCTGGCCGCGGGCAGCGCCGCCACGCCCCAGCCGTTCCAGGCGAAGGCCAGGGCGCCCGGCACGCTGATGACGGTGCCGATCGCGGCGCCGGTGCCGACCGCCGTGTGCATCGCCACCCCGAGGCCGCTCAGCAGCGGCACGCTGAGCGTGCCGCCGCCGATGCCCATCAGCGTCGACAGGCCGCCGATCAAGGCGCCGAGCACCGCGCTGCCGGCGCGTCCCGGCAGGCCGTGGCCGAGGCGCGGCGCGCGGTCGCCGAGCGCCATGTGCGCGGCCACGATCAGCGCGACGCCGGCGAACACCGCGCTCAGCACCGGGCCGCTGAGCCAGGCGCTGGCGACGGCACCGACCAGCACGCCGGCCAGCACGCCCGGCAGCAGCGCGCGCAGCAGCGCCGCGTCCAGGCTGCCGCGCTGTCGATGGGCCAGCGCCGAGCGGATCGAGGTCGGCACGATGGTCGCGAGCGAGGTGCCGACCGCCAGGTGCATGCGAACCGCCTCGTCGATGCCCAGGCCGGTGAACACGTGGTAGAGCACCGGCACGATGACGATGCCGCCGCCGACGCCGAGCAGGCCGGCGAGCACGCCGGCGACGGCGCCGGTGGCGGCGAGCGCGGCGCTGAGCGCGGCCCAGCCGGCCCAGCCCGCGGCGCCCGCGATGACGAGGTCCGTGGCCGCCATCGCCGCACTCACCAACCGATGGCCTGGGGCAGCCAGGTCGCGATGGCGGGGAAGAAGAACAGCAGCACCAGCGCCGCGATCTGCATCGCGATGAAGGGCAGCACGCCGAGGTAGAGATGGCGCGTCGTCACCCCCGGCGGCGCCACCCCCTTGAGGAAGAACAGCGCCCAGCCGAAGGGCGGCGTCAGGAAGGAGGTCTGCAGGTTGACGCTGATCAGCATCGCCAGCCACACCGGGTCGACCCCGGCCTCGCGGAAGATCGGCAGGAACAGGGGCACCGCGATGTAGCTGATCTCGATCCACTCGAGGAAGAAGCCGAGCACGAAGATCAGCCCCATCAGGAACCAGATGTCGGCGTTGACGCCGCCGGGCAGCAACGCGAACAGGTCGGCGATCAGGTCCTCGCCGTGCAGTCCGCGGAAGGCCAGGCCGAAGGGCTGGGCGCAGATCAGGATGAACATCACCATCGCGGTGATCTTGGTCGTCGACTGCACGGTGTCGCGCAGCACGCGCATCGACAGCCGGCGGCCGAGGGCGCAGACCACGATCGCGCCCAGCGCGCCGACCGACGCCGCCTCGGTCGGCGCGGCGACGCCGCCGATGATCGAGCCCAGCACCGCCACGATCAGCAGCACCGGTGGCACGACGACGCGCAGCGTGCGCTGCAGCAGCACGCGGCCGGGCAGCGCGCGGCGCTCGGCCAACGGCACCGGCGGCATGGCATCGGGCCGCAGCTGGCCGTAGACCAGCAGGTACAGCACGTACATCGCCGCCACCAGCAGACCCGGCATCACGGCGGCGGCGAACAGCGTGCCGACCGACAGCTGCATGATGTCCGACAGCAGGATCAGCACCAGGCTGGGCGGGATGATCTG
>CAZQPN010000086.1:0-8863 GCA_964595215.1 uncultured Rubrivivax sp.
TTGGCCAGGTTGTGCGCCAGCACCTCCTGGCGCTGCATCGTGGCCTTGGCGCCGGACATCGCGAGGTAGATGAGTCTGTCCATGGCGGTTCAGCCTCCAGCGCCGAGACTGGCGCTCAGCGCAGGTTGACCATGGTCTGCAGGATCTGGTCCTGCGCCTTGATCGTCTGCGCGTTGGCCTGGTAGACGCGCTGCGCGACGATCATGCTGACCAGCTCGGCCGTCAGGTCGACGTTGGACTCCTCCAGCGCACCGGCCTGCAGCACCCCCAGGTTGCCGTCGCCCGGCACGCCGACGATCGGGTCGCCCGACGCGTAGCTGCGAGTCCAGCCGTTGTCGCCCACTGGCTGCAGGCCCTGCGGATTGCGGAAGGTCGCGATCTCGATCTGGCCGGCCGGCTTGGACTGGCCGTTGGAGTAGCGCGCCGAGACGATGCCGTTGGGCTCGATCGCGATCGCGTTGAGCTGGCCGGCCGAGAAGCCGTCCTGGCGCATGTTGGTGACGCCGAAGCTGGACCCGAACTGGGTGCCGGACATCAGGTCCAGCTGGATGCCCGGGATCGCGGTCGTCTCTGCACCGGCGGCGTTGGTCGACGCCGGGATGTCGACCGTCAGCGGCCCGACCGGCGAGAGCGGACCGCTGCCGTCGGGCGCGAACGTGATCGTCGTCACCGGCAGCGGCGCCGCCGCGGTGCCCCCGATCGTCGTGCCGTTGGCCGTCGCGTAGACGTTCCAGGTGTCGGTCGCCGCCTTCTGGAAGTAGAAGCTGACCGCCACCTCCTGGCCCTTGGTGTCGTACAGCGTCAGCGAGGTGGCGTTGTTGTACGTGTCGGCGTCGGTGAAGACGATCTGCGAGCCGGAGGCCGGGAGCGTCGAGCCCTGGCGCGAGTCGAGGTTGAACTCGAGGTCGACGAGCGAGGTCGCCGCCGGATCGATGCCGCCGGTGGGCAACTGCAGCGCCACCGCCTGGCCGGGCTGGATCTGGCCCATGCCGTCGGCCGGGTAGCCCATCAGGCGCAGCCCGCCGTTGTTGACGACGTAGCCCTCGCGGTCGACCTTGAACTGGCCGTTGCGGCTGTAGGTGACCGGCTCGCCGGGGCCGCTGACCTGGAAGAACCCGCCGCCGTTGATCGCCAGGTCGAGCGCGTTCTGCGTCGTCGTGATGTTGCCCTGCGTGAACTGCTGCGACACCGCACCGAGCTTGGTGCCGATGCCGACCGTGCTGTCACCGCCGCTGCCGAGCGAGGCGGCGTAGACGTCGGCGAACTCGGCGCGCGCCACCTTGGACCCGAAGGTGTTGGCGTTGGCGATGTTGTTGCCGATGATGTCCAGGTTCTTGCTGGTCGCGTTCAGGCCCGAGAGGCCTTGCTGGAAGCTCATGGGAGCACTCCTGTGTGGGGAAGGTGGGGAATCAGTTCAAGGCGTGCACGTCGCCATAGGCGACCTGCCCGCTTCGGGCCAGTTCGAGCATCAGCCCGGCGCTGCCGTCGACGCTGACGGCCTTCACGCGATCGAGCATCAGCGGCGTGGCGGCGACGGGCGAGGCGCCCAGCGTCGCGGCGATGCGGAAGGTGTGTCCGGACGGGTCGGCGACGCCGGTGGCAGGCCACTCGAAGCCGTGGCGCCCGCTGCCCAGGGCGCCGAGCGACATCGTGTCGACGACCACGCCGGCCGGATTGAGGATCTCGACGCGCACGGCATCGGCCGGGCCGGGCAGCGAGAGCCCGCCCTGCCCCTTGCCGTCCACCGCGGCGAGCCGGTCGCCGGTGACGGTGACGTCGCGCCCGACCAGGCTGGCGCCCTGCAGTGCCTGCATCTGCATGAACTGCGCCGTCAGGCCCTGCAGCCCGGTGTTGAGCTTCTCGATCCCGGTGACCGTGTTGATCTGCGCCATCTGCGACGTGATCTGCGCGTTGTCCATGGGGTTCAGCGGGTCCTGGTTCTGCAGCTGCGTGACGAGCAGCTTGAGGAACCGGTCGGCGCCGTTGGCGTCCTGCTGGACGGTGCCGGCCGGCGCGCCGGCACCTGCGCTGAACAGGTTGTCGATAGCGACGGTCATGGCTCAGCCCTCCATGCTCACGCCTGGCCCAGCTGCAGCGTCTTGGTCAGCAGCGAGCGCGCCGTGTTCATGACCTCGATGTTGTTCTGGTAGGAGCGCGAGGCCGAGATCATGTTGACCATCTCCTCGACCGCGTTGACGTTGCTGAAGGTCACGTAGCCCTCGCCATCGGCCCCCGGGTGCTTCGGGTCGTGCACGCGCCGGCCGGGCGTCGTGTCCTCGCCGATCGTCGACACGCGCACACCGGCCGCGGCCTCCGGCCGGCCGGTCGGGCCGCCCTGGCCCATGAAGACGGTCTGGAAGGTGACCTGCCGCGCGCGGTAGGCTTGGCCGTCGGGGCCGGCCACGGTGTCGGCGTTGGCCAGGTTGGAGGCCACCACGTTCAGCCGCTGGCTCTGCGCGCTGACCGCGCTGCCGGCGACGTTGAAGATCGTGAACAGGCTCATCGGGGGTTCTCCTTGTCGGTCGCGCCCGGGCGCCCGAGGCCGCTGACCGCCCCCATGGGGACCGCGAGCGGAAGCAAGCGTGGGGGCTTCATGTCAGCGCGCAGCGGCCGCGTCAGCCGCCGTTGTGGCTGCGCATCGCGTCCTGCAGGGTGCGCAGGCTGCCGTTGATGAAGCGCAGCGTGGCCTCGTAGCGCACGGCGTTGTCGGTGAAGCTGGCGCGCTCGCGGTCCATGTCGACGGTGTTGCGGTCGAGGTTGGTCTGCGCCGCCAGCGCATAGGTCAGGCGCGGCGCGTCGGCGCTGACGGCGCCAGCGCCACGGGCGATCGGGCTGCCCAGCGCGTTGGTGGAAAGCGTCGCGCCGGGCGCGCGCAGGTCGCGGGTCGCGTCGCGCAGCGCGCTGGCAAAGTCGAAGTCGCGCGCCTGGTAGCCGGGGGTGTCGGCGTTGGCGATGTTGCTGGCGATCAGGCGCTGCCGCTCCGAGCGCAGCAGCAGCGCCTGGGACTGGAACTCGAGGTTGGCGGTGATCCGGTTGAGCATCCGGCACTCCCGGTGCTTGTGATGGGGCCGATTCTTCGGCCGCCACGGCGCCGGCAAGGCGCGGAACAAAGGCGCCAAGGCGGCGCAATTCGCCTCCTGCCGCCGCACGGGACGCCCTACAGTGGCGGCGTGGAAGTCCGATCCTGTCCCCCTGTCCTGCGCGCCGGGCACCGCGGCGCCGGTGCTGACCGGTGCCGCGTCGGCAGTGCCTTGGTCACGCTGGCGCTGGCGGCGCTGCCGACCCTGGCGGTCGCGTCCGCCACCGGCGACGACAGCGCTGCGGCCCTGCCCCCGGCGATGACGGCGGACCTGGCGCGCTGGACCCAGGAGCGTGCCGAGGAGGCAGGCCCCCGGCCTGGCGCACGCATCGAGGTCGAGCTTGGTTCGCCCGACCCGCGCTTGCGCCTGGCCGCCTGCGCACGGGCCGAGCCCTACCTGCCCGTGTCCAGCCGGCCTTGGGGGCGCACGCGCATCGGGCTGCGCTGCGCCGACGGGCCGGTGAAATGGAACATCACGCTGCCGGTGCAGGTCCGCGTGCTGGCCGACGCGCCGGTGCTGCGCGAGCCGCTGGCGGCCGGCACCGTGCTCGAGGAACGCCACTTCACGCAGTCCGAGGTCGACTGGGCCGCCGAGCGCGCGGCCCCGCTCGACGGCGCAGCCGATATTCTCGGCCAGCGGCTGGCGCGCGCCCTGCCGGCCGGCGCGGCGCTGCGACCGGACGATCTCCAGCGGCGCCGCTGGTTCGCCGCCGGCGACCGTGTCCGCGTCGATGCCACCGGCGCGGGATGGCGCGCCAGCACCGAAGGCCAGGCCTTGTCGGCCGGCCTGGACGGCCAGCGGGTGCGTGTGCGCACCGAGGGCGGTCGCGTGATCACCGGGCTGGCCGTCGGCGAGCGCCGGGTGGAGGTCCCGCTGTGACCGCGCATGGTCGCGCCCAAGCGCGCGCACCGGAGCGCGTCAGGCGCGAAGCTTGCCTTGTGAGCCCTGTCCAGCCGTCTGCACAGGCACGCCCCCGCCCGGCCATCCGCCGGCGTACCGGCCCCGGCATCGATCCGGCCCCAGAAGCCCTAAAGTTCGAGGCCAGGGCTGCCGATAGCCCTGGCATCAACAAGTCTGACCGCCCGTCAGGGGTGTGTCGTCGGAGCAAGCCATGAAAATCGGTCCCATCGAACTCGCCAATGCGGCGTCCGCCGGCGCGGCCGACCGTGCCGAACGCCGCGTCCCCGGTGCCGCGTCTGCCGGCCCGGCGGCCGAGCCCAGTGCGAAGGTCGACCTGTCGGCGTCGGCAGCGGTCATCGGCGGTGGCGTCGAAGGCAGCTTCGACCAGGCCAAGGTCGACCGCATCGCACAGGCGATCCGGGACGGCAAGTTCGAGGTCAATGCAGAGGCCATCGCCGACAAGCTGATCGCCAACGCCCAGGAACTGCTCGGCAAGTCCGGCGCCTGACGGCAGACACCATGCAGACCTCGGCAGCCGAACAGCTGGCGCTGCAGCACGCCAGCGAACTGGAGCGACCGCTGGGCGCGGTCGAGGCGCGGCTGACGGCGCTGGCCGCCGCACTGCGCGAACGCGACGCATCTCTCATCGAGGTCGAGGCCGCCGCACTGCATCGTGCGCTGGCCGCCGCCGTCGACGATTTCTCCCGCGCCGCCCGGCACGGCGCGATCCCGGGCCCGCTGCGTCAGCGGCTGATGGCTGCGACCGGCCAGGTGGCCGCGCAGCGCGAGGTGCTGGCCCGCGCGACCGCCTCGCTGGACCGCGCTATCGACATCCTGATCCCGCCGCCATCGCCCGGCATCTACGCCGCCGATGGCGCCACCGAGCGTCCGTCGCGCGGCGCCGACCTGCACGGCTGACGGCGCGCCCGGTGCGGCGCCGACGGCGCCGATCGTGATCTCGGCCACACCCGACAAAGTGCGCGGTTGGCTCGTCAGCCGTTGCCGGCACAATACGACCCCAGGGAAGACACAGCCGCCGGGCCATGCATCCGGGCTGACCGTTCACGATCCTTGGCATCCACTTTCGATTCCGCCGAGACACTGCCTCGACCAGATCTCTCGCGCGTCAGCCGGCGCCCCCGCCCTGCACTGCACACCATCGTCGCCGCGGGTTCGGTGGTGCTCGGGCTGGCCGGCGCGGTGGCGTTGGGCTTGTCGCTGCGAACGCCGTCGACGGCCGGGGCCGACGCCCCGTTCGGCGACACGCAGACGACGGTCGGGCTGCGCTCGGACGACTGGCAGCGCGGGCTGGCGCTCGGGCTCGGCAGCGGTGCGCTGCTGGCTGCTGCCCTCGGGGGCGCGGCCGCCCTTGCCATGCGGCGCCGGCGGCACGAGTTGCGGCACGCGCTTCGGCGCGCGTCCGCCGACCTCGGCAGCGGTGCCTGGCAGGGCGCGCTGCGCACGCTGAGCGACGACCGGCTGGGTGCCCCATCCGCCTTCGACGCGCTCGCCTCGGGCGTCGAGGAGGCCCTGGGCGAGTCCGAGCGACGCTGGCAGACGCTGGCTGACCTCGCCGCCGACTGGTACTGGGAGACCGACACCGGCCACCGGCTGGCATGGATGTCGGGTTCGGGCACGCTGGCCGCCCTGCCCGGCCTGCGCACCGAGAAGCTGCTCGGCCGCCGGCACGACGAAGTCGCCGAGTTCGAGGCGCCGGGGGACGGTTGGGCCCGCCTGCACGCCGTGCTCGACGCCGGGCGCGCCTTTCGCGACATGGAGTTCCGTGTCCACGTGGCGGGCGCCGACGACGGCGAGCGCTGGCTGGCGATCAGCGGCCGTCCGCGCCACGACGCCAACGGCGACTTCGCTGGCTACGAGGGCGTCGGACGCGACATCACCGATCGCAAGCGGGCCCACGAGCGTCTGCGCGCCAGCGACCAGCGCTGGGCGCTGATGGCCGGCCTGGCGTCCGACTACTACTGGGAGACCGACGCCGCGCACCGCATCCTGCCGCTGCGGCCGGAGGTGGCCCGGCGATTCGGCGTGATGGCGGAGCACAGCGAGGGCCGCACGCCGTGGGAGGCCTTCCCGGAAGCGATGACGGCACAGCGCTGGGCCGACTACCGCGCCGACGTCGAGGAGCGACGGCCCTACCGCGACGTCGAGATGGTGATCGACCTGGGCGACAGCCGCTGCCGCATCGTCTCGACGAGCGGCGTGCCGCGCTTCGACGGCGAGGGCCGCTTCCTCGGCTACCATGGCATCGGCCGCGACATCACGATGCGACGCGAGGCCGAGCGGCTGCTGATGCGCCACAACGAGGAGTTGCAGCGCGCCGTGGCCCAGCGCACCGCCGAGCTGGAACGCATCAACCGCGACCTCGAGGCCTTCTCCCGCGAGCTGGCGCACGAGCTGCGCACGCCGATCGGACATGTCCAGGGGCTGGCGCACCTGCTGGTGACCAAGGCCGGTGACCGCCTGGCTGCGGAGGACCTCGAACTCGTCGAGCTGCAGCTCAATGCGGCGCGCCACATGCGCGAGACGGTCGACGGCCTGCTGACGCTGGCCCGTTCGTCGAGCGAAGAGCTCAACGTGCAGGCGGTGGACGTCAGCGCGCTGGCGGCCGAGGTCGCAGCGCAGTTGCCGCCGATGTCACGTCAGGCACCGGTGGACTGGCGCATCGATCCCGGCCTGACCGCCTCGGCCACCCCGTCGGCGGTCCGCATCGTGCTGGTGAACCTGCTGGGCAACGCCGCCAAGTTCACACGCCACTCGCAGGCGCCCGTGGTGCGCCTGAGCGGCGGTGTGGACGCAGACGGACGCATGCGGCTGCGGGTGCAGGACAACGGGGCCGGCTTCGACATGGCGCACATGGATCGCCTGTTCAAGCTCTTCGCCCGCCTGCATTCGGACGACGACTACCAGGGGACCGGCATCGGGCTGACCATCGTGCAGCGGATCGTCGAGCGCCATGGCGGCCACATCCAAGCCCACGGCGTCCCCGGAGAAGGGGCCTGTTTCGAGTTCACGCTGCCGGCCTGCAGCGCCCGCTGATGGCGCCAGGCGCGCCGAACGAGATGCGCGCCAGGCGGCGGCCGGACGATCGCCGTCGGTCCGTGGTTCAGAAACGGAAGGCGAGCCTCACGCCGCCCCAGTGCCGGCCGCCGACGCTGATCGGCGCAGCCGCCTCCTTCATGACGACGAACTGGCCGCCGCCCATGTCGCGGCGGTAGGTCTGCAGCAGGAACGGTCGTTCGTTGCGCGCCGACGCCAGCCCGGTGCGGTCGGCGAAGATGCGCCGGCCGCGGCTGTGCTTGGTGTTCCAGGCGACGTCGCCCGGCCGCTGCGGCTGGTTGTACGCCCGGTTGTGGCACGGGATGTAGCCATTGCGGTCGACCGCGATGCAGAAGACCACCTTGTCCGACAGTCCCAGCACCGGCTCCTGCACCTGCGGGAACAGGCGCTCGGCCATCTCGACGAAACGCGTCAGGTGCTGCGGCGGATCGCTGCCGGGGATCGGCCGGTAGTTCTCGTCGAACAGGTCGGCCACCGTCAGCACCCGCGTGCGCAACGCGTCCTCCAGCAGCTGCGCGACGCGCGCGGCCGTCTGCTGCGCGGCCTGGATGAAGGGCGTGTCCTCGGTCTCGTGGCCGCTGTCGGCCACGACCTCGATCATTTGCTCGGAGATCTGCAGGAAGGACTCGGTGCGTCCGAGCGTGCGCTCGAGCTGGCCCGTCGCGCGGCGCACATCCGACTCCAGCGCACCCATGCGCTCCTCGAGCGCGCCGCAGACCTGCGCACTCTGCAGGGCGGCGACGTTGATGCGATCCACCTCGGCCTCGACCTCGCCGAGCGCCCGGTGCACCGCGCTGGTCTGCTGCTCGCTTCCCTGGCGCGACTGGATCTCGCGCGCCAGCGCGGCGATCCGGGTGTCGAGCTGGCCCATCGTGCCCATGATCTGCTTGGACGAGGCCTCGACCTTCGCTGCCAGGTCCTTGACCGCGTCGGCGACGACGCCGAAACCGCGCCCGGCCTCGCCGGCGCGCTTGGCCTCGACCGATGCGTTGAACGCGACCAGCCGCGTCTGCAGCGCGATCTGGGTGATCTGGCCGGCCGCGTCACCGACCTCGCGCAGCGTGTCGACGATGGCGCCGACTTCGTGGCCGACGGCCTGCACCGCCTCGCCGGCCCGCGCGACCGCCTGCAGACTGGCGCGCGTGTGCTCGCCAATGCGCTCCTGCACCCGATTGACCTCGTGCGCCTGGGCCGCCAGCGCCTGCAGCGCGGCGGCCTCCTCGCTGGCCGAGCGCAGCGCGTCATCGATCGCACCGCGCACCTCGGCGGCCTCGCGGCCCATGCCCGAGGCATGCCGGCTCATCAGCTCGACCAGCGCATGGCTGGCCGGCTCGGCGGGAATCGTGGGTTCCGGGGCCGGTTCGGCCCGGCGGCGTCGAAGGCTCAGCATTGGTGTGTCCGTGGTCGGGTAGGGGTCAGGGTTGGCGGCGTGCCGTCACCATTCGCGCAGCCGCGTGCGCAGCCGGGCGATCGACTGGCTGTGCAGCTGGCACACGCGGCTCTCGGTGACCTTCAGCACCGCGGCGATCTCCTTGAGGTTCATGTCGTGCTCGTAGTACATGCTCATCACGTACTGCTCGCGCTCGGGAAGGTGCTTGATGGCCTCGACCAGCGCCTCGCGCATGCGGCGGTCCTGCAGCCGCGCCAGCGGGTTGGCGTCGGCATCGGCGACGTGGCGATCGAGGTAGTCGTCGTCGCCCTCGTCGCCGCTCATGTCCTCCAGGTGGATCAGCTGCGTGCCGCGCACCTTGCCCAGCAGCTCCTGGTACTCGGTCAGACCCAGGCCCATCTCGGCGGCGATCTCGCTC
>CAZQPN010000087.1:0-8614 GCA_964595215.1 uncultured Rubrivivax sp.
CGATCTCGGCGCGCGGGATCATCATCGAGCCGATCTGGCGGTCGTCGAGCCGGAACACGTTGCGTACCATCTGGTGCTCGGCGGCCTCGATGACGCCCGCATCCAGCCCCTCCTCCAGCTGGGCCGCGATCTCCTCCTCGGTCACGCTGGCGCCCGGGGCCTTGCCGGCAATCCCGAGCATCTTCAACACGCCCTGGGTCGAGGCCGACAGCACCCACACGAAAGGCTTGGTGGCGAGCGCGATCCAGGTCATCGGCGGGGCGACCAGGCGTGCCACCAGCTCCGGATACATCTGCCCGACGCGCTTGGGCACCAGCTCGCCGAAGACGATGGTGCAGTAGGTGATCAGGAGCACGACGCCGGCGGTCGCGGCCACGCCGGCTGCCGGCTGACCCAGCCCGACGCTGCGCTCCAGCCAGCCGGCGAGCGGCCCGGCGAAGGCCGCCTGGCCGACGATGCCGTTGAGCAGGCCGATGGAGGTGATGCCGATCTGAACCGTCGACAGCCACCGCGTCGGATCGTCGTGCAGCCGCATCGCCGCCGCCGCGCCGCCGTGCCCCGTCTCCACCATCACCTGCAGCCGCGCCTTGCGGGCGGCCGTCAGTCCCATTTCCGCCATCGCGAAGGCGCCGTTCAGAAGAATCAGGAAAACCAGTAACGCGGTGTCCATCGGAGCCCCGGCGGACGGGCGGCCGGGTGCAGTTGCGGGGCAGGCAGGTTACCAGACAGCCCCGCCGGCGCGGGCAGAACGGTCCTTGCCGCCTGCAACATGGCACCGGCCTCGGCCGGTACCGCGACGGGCGCCGCATGTGCCGGACGCCCACGCGACGGCCGCCGCGCCGCGATGTCGCACCGTTTCGCCCAGGCGCCGGGCAGCCGGTCGCGCAGAATCACCGCCATGGATTACCTGATCGGCGACGTCCAGGGCTGCGACGGCGAACTCGAGCGCCTGCTGGCGCACATCGGGTTCTCGCCGTCGCGCGATCACCTCGTGGTGCTGGGCGACCTCGTGAATCGCGGACCGGATTCACTGGCCGTGCTGCGCCGGCTGCGCGGCTACGGCGCGGCCGCGACCTGCCTGCTCGGCAACCACGACCTGCACCTTCTGGCCGTGGCGCACGGCGTGCGCCGCGCGCATCGCAGCGACACGCTGGGCGACATCCTCGCCGCGCCCGATCGCGCGGCATGGCTGGACTGGATCCGCACGCGCCGGCTGGCCGTGCGGCATGCCGGCTGGCTGTGCGTGCACGCCGGGGTGGCGCCGCAATGGGACGCCGAGTTGACGCTGGCGCTCGCCGGCGAGGTCGAGGCCGGCCTCGCCGGCGATGGCCTGGCGGACTTCCTCCAGGTGATGTACGGCAACGAGCCGGCGCGCTGGGACGACTGCCTGACGGGCGCCGACCGCTGGCGCTTCGTCATCAACGCGCTGACGCGCATGCGCTTCTGCACGCCCGATGGCACGATGGACTTCCATGCCAAAGGTGGCGCCGACACCGCCCCGCCCGGCCATCTGCCGTGGTTCGACCTGCCCGGCAGGCGCACCGCCGGCACGCCGATGGCCTTCGGACACTGGAGCACGCTGGGTCTGGTGATCCGGCCCGACCTGCTGGCACTGGACACCGGCTGCCTGTGGGGCGGCGCACTGACCGCGGTGCGCGTGGACGGCGGCCGCCGCGAGGTGGTGCAGGTCGACTGCCCGCAGCAGAGGCGGCCGGGCTGAGCGGCGGGCGGCGGTCGGCAGTGGCCCACCGCGGGGCACCCGATGGCTCCTCCGGTCGATGGCCGATGGCCCGCGGGTCGGCACGATGGCGTCCCTGTCCATCCTCCACCCGCTCAGCCGGTCCCGCCATGATTCCGTTCCGCCCCCTTCCGCCCTTCGTTGCCGTCGCGCTGGCCCTGGTCGCCGGCACGGCCTCTGCCCAGGACAGCCGTCGGCTGCAGATCGAGATCGAGTTCCAGCGCGACGCCGCGGTCGCGTCCGCGGTCGACCGCGGGCGTGCCCGCCTGACGCAGCGCATGACGTTGAGCGCGGTGCTGCACACCGACGGTGCGCCGATGCCGTCCAACCCGCTCGACCCCGAGGACGGCGCACGCCAGCTCGAGCGGGCGCGCATCAGCATGCAGCGCATGCAGACCGCGCAGGCGAGATACAGCGCCACGCCTGCCGCGCCGGTCGATCTGGTCGCGATGCAGGCGCATGCGCAGGCGCTGATGGCCCGCTGCGGCCAGGACCGCGATTGCCTGATGCGAGAAGCCTCGGCCTCGAGCGCAGCCCAGGTCGCGGGCCGTGACAACGCCCTGCAGGCACGGTTGCAGGGCTACGGCCAGGACGCGGCGGCCTGTGAGCGCCGGCCGGCGGTGCAGCGGGAGGCCTGCGTCGCCGACGCCCGCCGTCGCGCCGGTGGCGGCGGCGACGACGGGCCGCCCGACGAGGTGGTCGAGACGCCCTACCTGATGTACACCGGCCGCACCGACTGCCGGCTGCACAGCACGGTGCGCATCGACGGCCGGGCCGAAGGCAGCTTCCCCGACGTCCAGGGCCAGGTGCCCTTTACAGAGACCGCGCAGGCGCAGGCCTCGACGCGTGATGACGCGCTGTGCCCGCTGCTGCAGGCGGTGCTGGACACACGCGACGGCCGCCTGTGGACCCGCGTGCTGGTGGTCGACGGTGCGCCCGGCGTCCAGGTGCGCAGCGAGCGTGGCCGCGCCCCGCAGCGCCACGAGGGCCGGATCGCCCTGCGCTGGCACGAGGCCGAGCCCTGGCTGCTGCAGCGGCTGTCGCGTCTGGACGCCGGCGGCGAGGACCGTGCCCGAGTGTCGGCCGACGGTGGCCAGACCGACATCATGCTGCGCTGGCACTTCGCGCCGGCCTGAACGGCGCGCGGCCTGGCGCCCTTGCTCTGCGCACCTCGCGCGACCGGCCGGGGGCGCGCTGCGCGTCCGGATGGTGCGTGTCGCGCGCAGCGGCATACAAGTGAGCGCGGGCGGCGGCATGGCGCGATACATCCGGCGCCAGACCGTGCTGCCGGCGACGATCGCACCCTGGCCCGGAACCTGCTCTGGGAAGCCGAGCCCGTCGTCCCTGGGTCGCCCACGCGGCGTGCGGCGGCGGCTCTTGTCCGTCCACCTATGCAGAGGTCCACGATGAAGTACCACGCCAAGGCCACGGCGCTCGCAGCACTCGCCGCGCTCGGCACTGCCACCCTTCCCGCCGCCGCCCAGACCGGCCCCCAGCGCTTCGAGCTGATCGAGGCCACGGTGCCGCAGATCCAGGAGGCGCTGAACACGCGGCTGCTGTCGTCGCAGCAGCTCGTCGAGATGTACCTGGCGCGCATCGCCGCCTACGACGACGCCGGCCCGCTGCTCAACAGCTACCTGACCGTCAACCCGCAGGCGGCCGCGACGGCCGCGCAGCTCGACGCCCAGCGTTTCGCGCCGGGTGCCAGGCGCGGGCCGCTGGACGGCGTGCCGGTGGCGCTGAAGGACATCGTCGACACCTTTGATCTGCCGACCACCGGCGGCGCCTGGGCATTGAAGGACTCGATCCCGTCCGACGACGCCTTCATCACGCGCAAGCTGCGCGAGGCCGGCGCCATCATCATCGGCAAACTGACGCTCAGCGAGTTCGCCAACTTCATCGGCCAAGGACTGCCTGCCGGCTACAGCGGCTACGGCGGCTACGGATTCAACCCCTACGACCCAGGACCGCTGGAAGGCGGCGACGGCCGCGCCAAGCTCAGCCCGGGTGGATCGAGCTCCGGCTCGGGCATCGCCGCGGCCGCCAACCTGGCCGCGCTGACGATCGGCACCGAGACCTCGGGCTCCATCCTCAGCCCGTCCAATGCCAACGGGATCGTCGGCATCAAGCCGACGGTGGGCCTGGTCAGTCGGGACGGCATCATCCCGATCACGGCCGACCAGGACACGGCCGGCCCGATGACGCGCAGCGTCACGGACGCGGCCATCCTGCTGGGCGTCATCGCCGGACACGACCCGGCCGACCCGGCGACCGCGGCCTGCCTGACGCCGGGCAAGTGCCTGAGCGACTACACACCCTTCCTGCAGAAGGATGCGCTCAAGGGTGCGCGCCTGGCGGTGCCGCCCTTTCCGGCCAGCCGGGCCGATCTGATGGAGGCGGCCATCGCCACGATGGAGGCCGCCGGGGCAACCGTCGTGCGAATCCCGGCGGTCACGTTCCCCGGCGGTTTCGGTCCGGGCATCCTGAACTATGGCCAGAAGCGCGACGTCAACGCCTACCTGGAGACCCTGCCGCCGAGCTTCCCGATCCGCTCCCTGTCCGACCTGATCGCGTTCAATGCCAACCCGCCGCCACCGCTGACGACGGCCGACACGATCAAGTACACGCAGCAGCAGTTCATCAACTCGGACCGGCTCGACATCGGCCCGGACAGTGCCGACACCGCCACGTACATCCAGAACCGGGACACCGGCTTCGCCCGCTCGCGCAGCCTGATCGACGGCACGCTCAACGGCCCGGATGGCATCGAGGGCACGGCCGATGACTTCGATGCGGTCGTCTATTCAGGCACCGGCGGCTCCGGCACCTGGGCGCGCGCCGGCTACCCGACGGTGCTGGTGCCGCTGGGATTCGTCGAGCAGAACGGTGCGCAGATCCCGACCGGCATCTCGTTCGCCGGCCGCGCCTTCGGCGAGCCGCGGCTGATCGCACTGGGCTACGCCTTCGAGCAACTCAACCAGGGCCGGATGCCACCGACCAGTGCGCCCGCGCTGCCGACCGACACCGTGCTGCGCGGCGACGTCAACGGTGACGGTGTGGTCGACAGCATGGACATCGTTCTGACCTCTCAGCGCAACCGTGACATGGCCAGCGGCCCGTACGACAAGTCAGACATTAACGGCGACGGCCGCATCACCGGTCAGGACGTCAGCGCACTGACCAAGCTGTGCACGGCGCCAGGCTGCGGACGCGGTCGCTGACGAATCCGAGCCACTGCGCCGCCGTCACGCGGCGGTGCAGCGGCCGGGAGCGCGCGCCTAGAATCCTCGCCGGCGGGGAAGCGTGGCCGAGTGGTTGAAGGCACCGGTCTTGAAAACCGGCGACGGGCAACCGTCCGTGGGTTCGAATCCCACCGCTTCCGCCAGCGTCCACCCGATCGGATTGGCGCCTGTCAGCCTCGCCGCCAACGGCGGAACCACCCCAGCCCCTCGCGCGTCGCGCCGCGCGGCCGGTACTCGGCGCCGACCCAGCCGTCCCAGCCGAGCGCGTCGATCAGGCCGAACAGCCAGGCGTGGTTCAACTCGCCCTCGTCCGGCTCGTGCCGGTCGGGCACACCGGCGAACTGCAGGTGGCCGACGCGCGTCGGTTGCGCAGGGTCGAGGTGGCGGCGCAGCCGCGTGGCCAGATCGCCTTCGGCGATCTGGGCGTGGTACAGGTCGAACTGCACCGCCAGGTTGGCGGCACCGACCTCGGCCACGATGGCGTGCGCCTCGTCCTGGCGGCTCACGAGGTAGCCGGGCATGTCGCGCGCGTTGAGCGGCTCGACCAGCAGCGTCACGCCGTGCGGCGCCGCCTGCGCCGCGGCCCAGGCGAGGTTGGCGACAAAGGCCGCGCGCATGGTCGCCCGGTCGGCGCCGGGTGCCGCGACGCCGGCCATCACGTGCACCCGGCTGCAGCGCAGCGCCGCCGCATAGGGCAGCGCCTGGTCCAGCAGGCTGCGGCGGAAGTCTGCCTCGCGCCCCGGCAGCGCGGCCAGGCCACGCTCGCGGTGCGCCGGGTCGCCGGGCGGCGCGTTCATGAGCACCAGCTCGACGCCGGCATCGGCGCGCCGCGCCGCCAGCTCGGCGGCCGGCCACGCGTACGGGAACTGGCACTCGACGCCGTCGAAGCCATCCTCGGCGGCCACGCTGAAGCGCTCGAGGAAGGCCCACTCCCCGTACATCAGGCTGATGTTGGCGGCGAAGCGGGGCATCGGCGGTCGGCGGATGGATGTCAGGTGACGCGACCTGCCGCTCACACGCTTGGCGGACGGCGCGGCGCCGATCGGCGCGCCGCCATCGCCTGCGCGTACAGCGCGACGTAGTCGCGCGCCGGGCCGTCCCAGGCCAGCTGCAGCGCCATCCCGTTGCGCATCAGCGTCTGCCAGGCCACCGGGTCGCGCCAGACGCGCACCAGCCGCTCGAAAGCGGCCTGCAGCGCGAACGGCGTCGCCTCGGCGAACAGGAAGCCGGTGCGCCCCTCCTCGACCGTGTCGGCCAGGCCGCCGACCTGGCGCACGAGCGGCACCGTGCCGTAACGCAGCCCGTACTGCTGCGTCAGGCCGCAGGGCTCGAAGCGCGACGGCGCCAGGACGACGTCGGCGCCGGCGATGACGCGGTGCGCGCGCGCCTCGTCGTAGCCGGCGAACAGCGACACCGCCTGCGGATGCGCCGACGCGGCGACGCGGAAGGCCTGCTCGAGCACGGCGTCTCCGCTGCCCTGCACCACCAGCTGTCCGCCCTCGCGCAGGATCTCGGGCAGCGCGGCCAGCACCAGGTCCAGGCCCTTCTGCGACGTCAGCCGGCTGACGACCGCCAGCAGCGGCGCCCGCGGGTCCTCGGCCAGCCCACATTCGCGCTGCAGCGCGGCCTTGTTGGCGGACTTCTCCGCGAGCGACCCGGCGTCGTAGCGCCTCGCCAGCGCCGAGTCGTGCGCCGGGTCCCAGACCACGGTGTCGATGCCGTTGAGGATGCCCTGCACGTCGGCACCGCGGCCGCGAATGACGCCGTCCAGACCGGCGCCGAACTCGGGCGTGGCGATCTCGCGCGCGTAGGTCGGGCTGACGGTGCTGACGCGGTCGGCGAACTTCAGCCCCGCCTTCATGAAGGACAGCTGGCCGTGGTACTCCAGGCCGGCGGGCGTCATGAAGCCGGACGGCAGGCCGAGCTGCGGCGCATCGTCGTGCGGGAACACGCCCTGGTAGGCCAGGTTGTGCACCGTGAAGACGCTCGCGGCCGGCGTCGGCGGATGGGCGGCGAGGTAGGCGCAGGCCATCGCGGCGTGCCAGTCGTGCGCATGGAGCACGTCGGGCACCCACTGCTCGTCGAGCTCGCCGAACGCCAGGTGGGCGCCGATCCAGCCCAGGCAGGCGAATCGGGCCAGGTTGTCCGGCCACTCCAGGCCGGCGTCGTCCTGGTAGGGGCCGCCGCCGCGCCGGTACAGATAGGGCATGTCGACGACGTAGACTGCGAGGTCGGTCTTCGGCATGCGGCCACGCAGCAGCGTGCCGCGCGCGGCGCCGAACATCGGCCCGAGGGTCTGGACCGGGCGCGCATGGCGCACCGCATCGAGCACCTGCGGCAGGCCGGGCAGCAGCAACCGAACGTCCACGCCTTGGGTCGCGAGCGCCGGCGGCAGCGCGGCGACGACGTCCGCCAGGCCGCCCGTCTTGACGAGCGGGAAGACCTCCGCCGCCACGTGCAGCACGCGCCCTGCGGCACCGGTCGCCGCTGCCGCGCCAGGCGCAGCGGGCGCCGCGGGCGCACCGGGGCCTGAGGACAGCGGCTCAGCCACCGGACAGCATCTCCCGCGTCACCACGGTGATGCCCGACTCGGTGCGGTAGAAGCGCGCGGCGTCCGCCTCGGCGTCCTCGCCGATGACCATGCCGTCCGGAATGTGGCAGCCGCGGTCGATCACGGTGCGGTTGATCCGCGCGCCGCGGCCGATCTGAACGCCGGGCAGCAGGACCGACCAGCCCACCTGCGCGTGCGAATGCACCCGAACCTGCGAGAACAGCACCGAGCGGTTGACCGTGCCGGAGACGATGCAGCCGCCGGAGACGAGCGACTCGATCGCCGTGCCGCGGCGGTCCCCCGTGTTGTGCACGAACTTGGCCGGCGGCAGCTGAGGCTGGTAGGTCCAGATCGGCCACCGCGTGTCGTACATGTTGAGCAGGGGATCGGTGGCCGTGAGGTCGATGTTGGCGTCCCAGTAGGCGTCGATCGTGCCGACGTCGCGCCAGTAGGGCTCGAAGCCGGGCCGCACGCCGACGCAGCTGAGATCGAACGGGTGCGCCACCGCGGCCCCCTGGCGGACCGCGTGCGGGATGATGTCCTTGCCGAAGTCGTGGCTCGAGCCCTCGTCGGCCATGTCGCGCTCGAGCTGCTGGTACAGGTAGCGCGCATTGAAGATGTAGATCCCCATGCTGGCCAGCGCGCGGTCGGGCTTGCCGGGCACCGGCGGCGGGTCGGCCGGCTTTTCGACGAAGGCCGTGATGTGACGCCGCTCGTCGACCGCCATGACCCCGAAGGCGGTGGCCTCCATGCGCGGGACCTCGATGCAGCCGACCGTGCACTCGCGGCCGTGCGCGACGTGGTCGGCCAGCATCAGCGCGTAGTTCATCTTGTAGACGTGGTCGCCCGCCAGCACGACGATGTAGTCGGCGCCGTAGGCCGCGACGATGTCCTGGTTCTGGTAGACGGCGTCTGCCGTGCCGCGGTACCAGCTGTCCTCGTCGACACGCTGCTGCGCCGGCAGCAGGTCGACGAACTCGTTCATCTCCGGCCGAAGGAACGCCCAGCCGCGCTGCAGGTGGCGCAGCAGGCTGTGGCTCTTGTACTGCGTGATGACGCCGATGCGCCGGATGCCGGAGTTCA